>CAZJXY010000335.1:0-4646 GCA_964549925.1 uncultured Bdellovibrionales bacterium
CCGATGTCATCGCGGTAGTCATCGTAGTTTCCGTCGACCGTCAAATTCCCATCTACTATTATCGCCTCTGAGTTTGCCCACGATTCCTTCATTGTCAGATCGCCGCGATGGATTTTCCAGTGAATATTCGGATCTTTCAGGTAATCTTCAATTTGATAAATCCCTGACGGTAGTTTTTTTACTACGGTCTCAATCCCTTCTGCATTGAGCGGGATAAATTTTTGGGCATTGGCCTCTGTAATTGGAGAACACAGAGCCCATAGAGCAATCAGGGTATACAGGAGGATTTGTTTCCACATAAAAGATAGCAGCCTGAATGCAGCGATTATCTTACAACCGATTATCTTATAACTCGGTGCATTCAGGGCTGCGATAATTTCTAATGTGAGCTTCGAAAATATTACCCAGCGTGCTCCATGTTTGCATGGAAGGTCATACTTACACTTTTCCCATCCGGAGTGGTTCGCAGAGCTGTTCCAGTAATTTTATTTCCCATAAGCGCTCCGCTCCAATGAATCGTTGCACCCTTATCATTCTTGGTCATGGCGCTAAAACTTGTGGTGCCGGCTACTTCATTGACAGTGAATGGTGCAGCAGTAAATCCGAATTGATCACAGGCGGTAGACCTAAAAGTGCCGTCCTTAAAAATAAAGGTGTCGGGGTCTGGCTTGGTAGCGCCGACGTCTTGAACTTCGCCCTTAAATGTTTTTCCCTCGAGTGGGCTAGTTGTAGCGGCGAAGGCCAAAGAACATAGGCATAGTACTGATGCAATTATCAAAGTAATTTTTTTCACGTAATTTCTCCCTATTTGAGTTAATAGTAACGATACAACAACGGCAGGTGAATCTATTACCTCTGCAGCAGGAATTCAAGGAGGGAGTTGGGGTTGAGGCGTTACCTCAACGCACGGTGGGATTGGCCTTCTGGGCGGCTAAGGTAACCGCATTTTGCTAATTGCAGATACCGAAGCTCAGCCATAATATAGACAAAATGGCCACCCAGACTCGACCCACACCGTTTCTTTCTGACCGAGTGCTTTTTTTTGTAAGCGCGATACTAGTCTGTTTTAGTCTTGTAATGATTTATTCCACCACTGGGGTTTCTGCCGCAGCAAGACTCGGTGATACTTATTACTTCGTAAAGCGCCAAGGCATTGCTGCGGTATCTGGAATCATACTACTGATCGTTTGCTCTTATGCTCCGCTGTTTAAGTTTAGGAAAGTTGCACCGATCTTTTTATTTCTCTCCCTAATTTTTCTCACGCTGATATTGATCCCTGGACTTGGGATCTCTGCCGGAGGGGCAAAGCGCTGGATTAATCTCGGAATCACACGGTTTCAACCGGGGGAGTGTGTGAAACTCTTGATGGTGCTTTTCTTAGCTGGATACATCTCGCGAAATGAGGGTCGATTGCATCAGTTCGTTCCCGGCTTATTTAAGCCGCTTCTTTGTGTCGGCGCGGTGAGCGCACTTTTCCTTGCTCAACCAGACTTTGGAAGTGCCGTGGTTTTGAGTGCGGTTTCATTGGCCATGCTAGCGGTTTCCGGTGTCCGGTTGCGCTACCTAGCGATTGGCGCTCTGTTTATAATGCTAGCGGCTGGGTTACTGGTGGTGATCTCGCCTTATCGTATGGCCCGAGTGGTGAGCTTTATATTTCCATGGTCTGACCCAAGTGGAAAGGGGTATCAATTGATACAGTCACTGATTGCGGTTGGAAACGGAAAGGTAACTGGACTTGGACTGGGTGAAAGTGAACAGAAGTTATTCTTCCTTCCCGCAGCTCACACGGATTTTATTTTTGCTGTAGTAGGTGAGGAGCTTGGGTTTTTAGGTTGCGTTGCCCTGATCACGGCCTTTGTCACCATCTTTTGGCGCGGTATTGTCCTCGCTGGAAGGGTATCGGATGACTCCTTTTTGTTTTCACTCTCGATTGGATTGACTCTGCTGATTGTCCTTCCAGCACTGCTGAATATGGGTGTGGTGTTGGGGCTTCTGCCGACTAAAGGAATGGTACTTCCGTTAGTGAGCTACGGCGGTTCCAATCTTTTGGTTTCTTTGGCCACGGTAGGGCTGCTGTTAGCGCTAGCACGTACGTTTCATGAACGCTCTTAAATCCGGACAGAATAATGGGATCCCCCGAAATTAGGATTTTGGTCGCTGCAAGTGGTTCTGGTGGTCACCTATTCCCGGCGCTGCTTATCATCCGCGCTATAAAGCGCAACTTTGACGAAAAATCCTCCGGCCGAGGAGTTCTAAGGATCGAGTTTGTCGGAACCGGAAGGGCTTTGGAGGAGAAACTAATCGATGGAGCAGGGTACAAACGGCATGTTGTCGAACTAAAGGGTTTGGTCGGGCGCGGGGTCACGGGGGTGCTTGAGTTCATTACTAGCTATCCAAAGGCATTCGTCTCGGTTTGGAGATTAATCTCTGCTTATCGGCCGGATGTGGTTATCGGAGTGGGCGGATACGCCTCATTTCTCCCGGTATTTGTGGCGCGACTGCGCGGCATTCCGACTTGGATTCACGAAGCTGAAGTGAATCCCGGGCTGACTAATCTAATTCTCTCATTTCTATCGACTCGAGTTTCGGTCGGTTTCGATCGTAGTTCGATCTGGTGGCGAAAAGTTTTGCATCTGGGCCATCCGGTGAGAGAAGAATTGGCGTATGTCACACCGATTAAGGCCGACATTCAACCGATGAATGTACTGCTGCTTGGAGGTTCGCAAGGCGCCGCCGCGCTTGATCAAGCGATGATAGAGCTTTCACCGTTCCTAAAAGAACAAGAGATTAGATTGGTGCATCAAACCCGTCCAGAGAATCTGGAAAAGGTAAGAAACGCCTATGTCGCAGGGGGGGTAAGCGCCGAGGTGATTTCATTCATCGACGATATGGTAGCTGCCTACAGTAAGGCTGACATTATCATTAGCCGTGCTGGCGCGGCCTCGGTGACAGAGATTGGAATAGTGAATCGACCCGCTATTTTTGTCCCGCTGCCTTCTTCTCAGGGCGGACATCAATTGGTAAACGCAAGGTATCTAGTTGATCGCGGCAAGGCACTTCTTGTGGTGGAAGGGGAGGGCTTTCCGCAGCGTCTGAAAGATGCGCTTAGCAAATTACTTAATCGGCAAATTTTTAAAGAGATTGTGGAGCGCCCTTTTGACCGGCGTTCAGTAAGCGCCGCCTCTGATATCGCCAAAGGGTGTTTAAAGCTTATTAAATCACCGATTCTGAAGGCATAGCCGAGATTCCAATCCTTAAGATCCTGGTCTTTGATGAGGGTGTGTAGTAGCCTAAGCTGGTTGACAAATTGAATACGGTGCCGCTTATGAGAATAAAACTCCTAATTTTGTCCTTGCTGATTTTTAGTTCACCTGCTTTTTCGGAGGACTTAAAAACCTTATTGGAACAGGTCCAAAAGTTTGCAGACACAGGTAACTACTCTAGAGCGCTAAGTGAGCTATCTTGGGTCAAGCAAGAGCTTGAAAAGAAACATTCGGAAAAGTTACTAACCTTCTTTCCGGAAACCTTAAAGGATTTTAAGGGTGGTAGCCCTAATTTGAATAATGCACTTGGTCTCATAAATGTCGAGCGTGCCTACCAGAAGGGAAAGGAGCAAGTGACGGTCTCGCTGACAGGTGGTGGCTCGGAAGGTTTGGCAGCCGGATTAGCCGGTATAGGGCAGATGGCTGCTCTATTCGGAGGAGTTCAGGGGATGGGATCAGAGAGCTTCCGTATAGCGGGTCGAACTGCACAACTCGAGGTGAATAAGGAAGCGAAAACCTCCAGTCTGACAGTATTTCTTGAAAGCGGATCGTTTCTCAAATTTGACAATTCAAATAGCGCCGATGGTGCGTTGCTGAAGTCGTTGGCCGAAGGGATCGACGTGGCCGCGCTGGATGGGTACTTAAGAGGTAATGCTGGCTAAAACCAGAACTGAAATTTTCGAGATTTAATCAGAACATTAGGTAACAGAGGTAAATATGCGTCGAACGCATCATTGCAACGAATTAGGTAAAGCTCAGGTTGGGTCGAGGGTGGTCTTATGTGGTTGGGTAAACTCCGTTCGAGATCACGGCGGAGTGTTGTTTGTTGATTTACGCGATCGCGAGGGGATGACCCAACTTGTGATCGACCCAAAAAAATCTGAACTTTCTCAGGCCGTAGATTTGTTGAAGCCTGAAACTGTGCTCGAGGCAACCGGCGAGGTGATCGCGCGCGATACGGACGCGCTCAACCCTAACATGAAAACGGGTGAGATTGAGATTGACGTCACAAACTTAATAGTGCTCAATGTTCCGCTGGCCCTTCCGTTTCAAATTGATGATAGCGCCGATAAAGTTAACGAAGAGCTCCGGCTTAAATACCGTTATCTTGATCTTAGGCGTCCCGTAAATTTCCAGACAATTCGACTTCGCCACAAGGCTGTGAAGGTAGTACGAGACTACCTCGATAGTAGAGGTTTCCTCGAAATTGAAACCCCGATGTTATTTAAGAGTACTCCGGAAGGGGCGCGAGAGTTTTTGGTTCCAAGTCGATTAAACCCTGGCCAATTTTACGCGCTACCGCAATCTCCGCAGCAGTATAAACAGATGCTGATGGTCGCGGGGATGGAGCGATACTTCCAAATTGCGCGATGCTTTCGAGAT
>CAZJXY010000336.1:0-4642 GCA_964549925.1 uncultured Bdellovibrionales bacterium
TTGCCACATGAAAAATTCAATATCCAGGAACTCCAAGCCGGAGTCGGGACGATGGACTATATGGCGCCCGAAGTTCTACAAGGGGTAGAGTATAAGCAAGCAGCAGATATTTATGCCCTGGGAGTAACTTTCTACGAACTAATCTCCGGAGTCCATCCATTTAAGGATGCGTCAATGCTGCAGCAGTTGGATGTGCGTAAAAGTGAAAATCTGCGCCCACTAGATCAACTCGTCCAGGGAGTGCCAAAACTTCTCTCACAGGCGATCATGAAAGCAATGCAGTACAGCCCTGCAGATCGTTTTGAGAGCGGAAAAGCGCTGCTCGATTTCCTCGTTGGAAAACCGCAAGAGGCTACTCAAAAACCATTGCCTGCTCGGGCCGTCGAAAAAACTGAACCTTCTGCTCCGATCAAACCGCGGACTGAGGAATCTCCAAAAGCCACGACACCAGCTCAGCAACAAACTCCTCCAAAGCCAGCTGAACCAAAGCCTACTGCCGCAGAGATCTTGATCAAGGGTGCCGCGGAGCCAAAGAGCTCAGCCAGTTCAGAAGAAAGACCAGAAAAACTCAGTGCCGCAAGCATCTTGAAGCGCTTAGAAGCCCTCAAGGAACAGCAGCAGCAAGGCTCTCAGCAGAAAAGCACGCCGAATGCAGTTGAAGCTCTTGATAGCGCTAAGCCACAACCAAAGCCTCCACCAAGCCCCGAAAGTAAGCCTGCATCAAGTAGCCCGCCAGCTAGTTCCGCTTCTGCCTCAGCATCTGCAGTTTCCGCGGGCATGTTCACCCCAGCACCGCGGGAATCTACACCAAAGTCTGCAAAATTTGAGATTCCAAATGATCAAGTTGCCAACCAGCCCTCAGCACAACCTCCTCCCGCTCGTCCAGCAGTGCCGCCGCAACCTGCTAAAGAACCAACTCAGAAAGAGGCTGCACTTAAGCCAGAGAGTGGAGCCAAGCAATCACAGCCAACCACCGGGGCATCAAAAGCTCTCTTTGCCGAACCGAACGAAGCGGAGTCTGACGATGAGATTTTCGAGGCACAACTCCGGAAAATTAAAGAGAAATCGCAGGCCTTAAAAGCTGATAAGGAGCGGATTGCAAAGAAAGCGCTTACTAAAGATCGTCCATCCGCTCAAAACCTCGGGGTTCTGATTTCTAAGATCCGCGCTCTCGGACCGAAGCGCCTAATCATAATCGGCGCAGCGCTTCTAGTGTTCTATTGGCTCAGTTCCGGAACAAGTTCTGCACCGAAGCAGGCAGTGCAAAATCAAAACGTGACTGACATTCCATTGCCGGAGAATAATTCTCAAAACTTACTTCCTACTGAAGAATCGATTTCTCCGGGCGACCACGGTGTATCCCAAACTGACTCGGTGCCGGTCGAAACAAAAGTCAGCGGGCTGTCATTCCCCATTCTTCCTTCGGGTTTTTACTATGGAAAGGTCCACAATCTCTTTGGAATGGAGAGCTTACCTATCGCTTTGATCTCGTTCTCTGAAAAGAAAAAAGTTGCCATTATAATCGGACGTGAAGGATGGACTCCTGATGTCGTATCGCTTGAAGGACTGGAGGCCGGTAGAGAGCTCCGAACGGCTTCAAACGGAACGATGCTGGAGCTAGTTGCGACCAGATCCGATGACATCCGAATTGTTGGAACAGCACGAAACATCACTGGGCTTGCAAGCGGTACATTCGAACTTCAGAAGCGGTAAGTGCGGCTTATCTCATATAATTTTTTAGCTCTTGAAACACCCCTTTCCCAATTCATCGATTTACGTTTTACTCTAAAACTATGTTCCGAAGGTACTCATTACTATTGATCTGTTCAGTACTAGCGTGGCTTGCTCACTCAACCGCTCAGGCAAATTTTACAATTTTACATGATGCCTTAAAGCCGGAACTACTTCCTGTTCCGGGCCGCGCCTTGAAATTAACGGTCAAAATTGATGGAGCTTCCAACATCGATGGTCGAGCGAAAATCTTAGCTACCTCGGATGGAAGGCTAATGGAGCTCCCGATGACAGGCAGTTTCACCGAGCGAGATGAAGTAGTTTTTAGCGGAGAACTTTGGGCGCCACTTGCCGAGCTTAATTATCAGTTTGTGTATTATCCGCCAAAGTCATCCCCGGTTGTTTCTCAGCGCTTCAAAGTCAAACGTGCCTGTATTCCGCGTTGGGAACCAAAGGAGATCAAAATTGATCCCAATCAAAAAACTGAGGATCGCGTTAGAGCCCTAATTAAGGCCACCAGGGATTTAGATACTGACAATAAGGATTACGAACAGATCGTCGAAATCGTTTCCTCTATCGTTAAAAGTTTAAACGAAGAGAAAAAGGCAGAATGAGAAGGCAACTCCCGATTGCTGTGGCAATTATCTTGTCTTTGGTTTTCCAAACCAAAGCATTTGCCGATGGAACAGTTGAATTGAGTTTACGCGTTGGATTTGAGCCGGCAAAGGTCTTAGGATTAATTATCTCTTCGAGGCCGCCGCTCGAAAAATCAGGAGTAAAGCTCTCCAAAGCTCAAAGCGGAGAATACATAGTGTCTTTCGGCTACTCGGACGACGAGGCCGGGGATGATGGTGTAGCCACAGCCTTAGCTGTTTCCACCGAGGGCGAGATTGCTTTCGCTGATGTTCGCTCGATATCGCAGCCGGACTTAGACAAACTCTATCTATCTATTCCAAATTGTGCCGAAGAACCTTTGCCAGAGCCGGATCCCGATGTGTATCAAAACGTCGCACTGTTGGAGCTACTCTTTGAAACCCGCTCGAGTCGGCGTGAAGTGCATCGTGTGCAGGTCGAACAGCTGCTCTCTGGAAAGGTTTTGGAGCGATTGCAAAATATTGAGATGAAGCTGGGATTCAGTTACGAAGTTCCGCTTTCTGCCACCCTTCCACCGCAAACACTATTAGATCGGGTGCAAAGAATTCGACACGCGCTTTCGGCATTGAAGGGATAAGGGGACGTTCGGCTTGGCCAAAGCAAGCCTCAGAGTTCGGAGAACCAATCCGTGGTCATGAATTCCCCTTGGTTGCCATCAAAGTCAAAGAAAAAAACACTTCTGGCACCACTCTTCCAGGTATGCTCAAGAGGCTGCAGTCCGAGTGAGTAAATTTTGCTTTTATATTTGTCGTATTCGTTCGGATCGATCTGAAAAGCAAAGTGCAGATGCTCAGCACCTTGTCCGGAATGAATTCCGCGCTTACCCTTTTTCCAGATGCCAAAAGCAGAGCCATCGGCAAGCACGAGTGCAACCGCATCCCTCTCGTGCCACCATGTGACTTTAGAATGTGGCAGCAATTCCGAGTATAATTTGAAAGTTCGTTCAACATCTGCCGCTTCAATGTGGAGTTCGAGCATTCTCATATTGTTGCACCATTAAAGTCTCGCGTTTTTTGAAAGCTCGGTCCAACCTTGCACGGGATCACTTCAATCTTTTCCCAAACATTACCTGTGACGTATGGTTCGGTCTTTAACCACGCATCAAGCTCCATTCTCGATGGGAATTCGCAAACTAGAACCGATCCGCACATATTGCCGGAGTCATTAAGCATCGCAACTCCGTATAACATATTGCCAGAGTCGCGAAGCTTATCTCCTAATTGTATGTGCGCGGGGCGCGCAAAAAGACGACGCTGCAGCGCACTGGAGTCGGTTCCGTCATGTCCTATAACGATGAACTGCATATAATTTTCTTATTATACCAAGTTATCACCAAAGGCGGAAGTTTATCTAAGCGGCTCTATTATATGCGCAATTGATTCCTCATTAAATCGGGACGATCAGTAAAAATTGCATTAGCGCCATAAGCGCTGACTGTTTTAAAAACATCGACGGAGTTAACTGTCCAAACCCAGATCTGCATCCCGTGTTTTTGGACAACGTTTCGCATCCTATTACCGGCTTCGATATCCATATATATGTTCGCCCAGTCTAGGTGAAGATTATCGATTCCTTGTTCTCGTAGCATTTCAATGTACGGTGTCAACAACACCCCGTCGTTTATCACTCCAACTCTTAAGTCAGGAAGTTCTTTTTTACAAAGCAATGCTGTTTCATGATGAAAAGCTGAGAGCACGATTTGCTCGGGCGTCCATCGGCCCGTGGCTAGAACGTCTTCAATTTTCTTTAGTGCATCGGGGGCAGCTTGCGGACTCTTAATCTCTACGTTTACACCGCAGCGTCCGTCAACTAGGTCGAGTACCTCTGAAAGGGTGGGAACAGAAATTCTTCCGGGGTCGTGCGCCACCCTTAATCCGGTCCAAACGTCGAATTCTATCATCTGCGCCCCTTCCTTAATTGCTTGCTCGAAGGCGGGAAGAGTGTTTTCTTCTAGGCGCGTTCCGTCTGAGATTGGTCCGTGTCGGCCACGATGATAGATAATTAGCGGGTCCATAAATACTCCGTAGATACAGCTTATGGGACTTTGATTTTATCGCATGATTGAAAACAAAGCTATTTTTGCTCGATGGGTGCGTAGGACAGAGGGTTATCCAATGCTTACACCTAAAAATTCTGGTTCTATCGCGGTTTCTCTTATCTCTTGACCTGACAACTCAACCTTATAGACTTTCGCCTCTTTGCGTGACGAAACAACCTTGTGCAACTCGCCGTTTAGAAAATGGAGGGCCGCTCCATC
>CAZJXY010000337.1:0-4639 GCA_964549925.1 uncultured Bdellovibrionales bacterium
CCGGATCATCTAGCGAAAGCTCTTGGAGCAAAGCCTGTTCTTCGGAATCGAGTGTGAATTCCTTCATTTTTATCGTTACAGAATTTCCTTGAACAACCACCACAGGCGGAGCATCAATACTCTCACCTGGTCCAAGCGGAGGAGTTTCGACATCTATCGCCACTCCAAAAGCATCAGTATTGGCCAAAATCTGAGTAACCTTAGTGCCATCCAATCCGGCGTAATTTAGTGTGGCAGTACCAGGATTGTCTGGCACATACTCGATAAAATAAACTCTGCGGTTTTCAGAATCCACTGCAAGCTCAGAAAGCCCGGTACGGTTTGCAATAATCTCTGTTGAATTCCCAGAGCCGTCCATCGACCGGATATAAATACTATTAGTATTTTGATCGACCCAAAGCACATTTTGCCCGAGGGAATCGACCGCGATTCCAACTAAAAAGGCAGAGGCGGCACCCGTGGCAACTAGAACCTTATCGGTATCAAAATCTGAAGAACTCAAAGGCACCCGGTAAATTGCGTTATCTAAAGTGTCCGTCCAAAAAAGTTGATCGGACACCGGATCAATTGCAACACCGATCGGGCCATTACTACTACCAGATGCATATACCGAGGTGACCTGCGAGCCGTCAGACAGCGGAGCTCGCCTTATAAACCTTCCACTGCCCGGACCAGTTCCAAAAACTTCGTCGGTCCAGTAAAGAAAGTCATTCTCGGTATCTACCGCAATGCCCATAGTGTTATCCGCTGAAGTGGCAAAAGTAGTGACACTCGGTGTAAGAGAGTTGATATCAACTGCTACAATCTCCGCAGTATTGGCGTTATGCACATAAGCTATGCCGGTATCCTCATCAAAAGCGATTTGAGACGAAAAACTCAACCCATCGGCAGAAGAAGCAACCAGAGTAAAGCTTGCTCCCTCTCTATCGCCGACTTTAACCTCACCATTCGAATCGGTATAAATTATCCGAGAATCAGCCGCTAAAGCGAGCGAACCACTGAGCACTAGAATTGAAACTTGAAAAACGAGCTGTTTGATCATACGTATCTGGAGCCTTGAAAGTGTGTAGTTTAGCTTAGCGCACCTAAGCCTTATGGAAAACCCAATCTTACCATCTAAATTTAACTCGATCTGCTGCGTATTCTTCGGATTCACCTCAGGAGTGCTTATGGGGCTGCCTTTAAGTTTGGATCCGCAAAATTCAACCCTCGCCTCCCCGGGTTTTGTCGTGGCATTTGGTATCTTAGGGGCACTCACCGGATACAGACGCCGCGCTAGTAAGTTATTCTTTTACATCTCGCTTATCACCACCGTGACCCTTTTAACTGTACTTGGCTTTGCCTGGATGCCGGCTTAAGCCTGCTCTTCTCGCTTAAAACTGCCCGATTTTTGCACCGTTTCCCCCCTCATGGTAAAAGGTATCACATGTCAGGAAAGCCTAAAAAGTCTTCAGTTGAGATTGGACAAGAGATCCTTCGGGATGAAGCTGAAGCTTTGCTCGGACTCTCACAGAGCTTAAATTCAAGCTTTACTAGCGCGGTTCAGGCGATCTTGGCTCTGCCTAAGGGTGGCCGAGTGGTGGTTTCTGGAATGGGTAAGGCTGGAATCGTTGGGATGAAGATTTCAGCTACTTTTGCAAGCACAGGCACGCCATCGTTTTATCTTCATCCGGCAGAGGCGATCCATGGAGACCTGGGGCGATTCGTAAGTGGAGATCTGGCGCTGCTACTTTCGAACTCCGGAGAAAACTCTGAAGTTTTGAAAATTCTTCCGTCGATTAAGCGAAGTGGCTGTCCAATTATCAGTATCACCGCTAGCGAGAGCTCAAACCTAGCCAAACACAGCGACATAGTAATTACCCTTGGAAAACTAGCGGAAGCCGGGCCACTTGGACTTGCACCGACAACTAGTACCACCGCGATGTTAGCGCTGGGCGATGCGTTGGCCATGGGTGTTTTGGGCAGTCGTGATTTTACCAAAGAAGATTTCGCGCTGTATCACCCTGGCGGTGAGCTTGGACGGCAACTAATGGTGGTCTCTGAGATCATGCGAAAGGGTGAACAACTCGCTGTCGTAAAGTTCTCTGCTACAGCCAAAGAAGCTATTCATGCCATAGCTACAACCCCCGGAAGACCTGGCGCTGCAACCGTTGTGGATGGCACCGGCGAGCTCGTAGGAATGTTTACCGATGGCGATATCCGTCGCTGTATCGATCAGGGGGATCAGTTCTTAAAGCTTCCGGTTGAAAATGTAATGACTAAAAATCCAATTACCATTCAGCCTGATATCTTAGTTCAGGAAGCGCTACACGTAATGAGCAGTAAAAAGATTGACCAGGTTATTGTTATTGATAGTAAGAATTCCCCGATTGGGATGGTAGATATCCAAGATCTAGTTGGACTAAGGGTGGTTTAAAGCATCTCCATATAATCTTTAAACCTGCCTTCTAAGTCATAGCGTATAAACACCTCTGTCGGACGCACCCTTTCAGCAAGTTTTTTTAAATCTTCGTCTTGATTTGGACAGATACAAAGCACCTTGCTCTCTGTAATCGCGGCAAGATTTATCAATTGCTTTAGCACTCCTCGTTCCTGTAGCTCCTCCCAATTTACGTCAGCAATTAAACACCGATTAGGTTTTTTTAATTCCTTCCGAATTCGCTCCATGTTGTTAGTTCGAATCACCTGGAATTTTAACTCGGTAATCATCTCTCCCAGCTTTTTACTAAGCAGGAAGTCTACGCTAGCGACGATTACCAGAGGTTTTTTCTGAGCTTCAGCCATACTATAATTATATCGCGTCTATAGCATTCGCCAAGATATTCAAATAGATAGAGTGTGAAATACTAGGATTCAGGCCTACATATCCGCGGCATAACTATCTTATCGGTTTTATACGGAGACAGGAGCCATAAAGATGAAGGAGAACCACCTAATAAACGAGGCCTTGGAAGATCTATTTGCTAAGAATCAAAAGACTAATCACACCGAGCGCGCAAAAGCGAAGCTACCGCAAAGCAACAAACGGGAGTTAGAGTTGGCCTTGGCGGTCTTACTTGTGGATCTCGCATCTTCGGATCAAAACTTCGATATGTCCGAATACAACACTATCGCTACTGGGCTACAGCGAATATTTGGAACTAAGCCATCAGAGATCCAAGCGCTTATAAATCAGGCCAATTTGGTAATCAAAAACTTGCGTGGGACATCAAAGTTCGCCCAACTTTTACGTGATTCTTTAGATCAGGAAGAGCGTGATCATGTAATGTCTGTGATCGATGAAGTGATTTCTGCCGACGGAATTGAAGATGGGTTTGAGACTTACCTACGCCATAAGTTTGCAGACCTCCTCGGCGTGCAGCTTAAAGAGCTTGGGCTAAAAAAGAGTGTGTGTTAAGCGATTTGATATACCAATGCTGAAGGTAACCCCAGGGGTCATGCAGCAAGTTTCTTTCTCTCATCGGCTCTAAGCGTACGAGAGGCCGTAACGAATCGTACCCTCCTCCCCAACAAAAACAGATATTCTGCTAATTTATCAACGCTCATACTTGAGAGTTTTCCACGCAGCAATTCACTAATTCTAGGTTGTGGAACATCAAAGATTTTTTGCAACTGCTTTGATGTATAATTACGGCGCCGAATTATTTTTAAGATCTCAACATGAAGATCCACTTTTAGTTTCAGCAATGCCACATCTGGTGGAGACAGCCCCAGATCATCCAGAACATTGCCAGTAGTGACATGGTAAATATCATTATGATTGTTACTATTTTTCACTTGATCTCCTGATCATTAACTTAGAAATCTAACTCTTTCGCCCGGCTAAACCTACGCCGCGCTATCTCAAGATCGGCTGTCGCTGTCTTTCTTCCGTATTTGCGAAAGCAATGCAATACAACGATTCTTTCGTTAACACGAAGTGCATACAGCACTCTATACCAATGCGAGGAGTCTTGACATTTAAGCTCGAACACCCCCTTACCAACTATTCGCATCGGACGACTAACCAGTGCAGGTTGATTTATTTGCAACCGCCGCAACTCTGCACCAAACCTGGCGCGAATCTCCTTTGGTAGAGAACGCATTACTTCAAGAGAATCCCCCATCCAAACGACGGGAATAACTTTCGTCGAGTAAACTAAGCTAATTCCTTTATGATTCATAACATATCATAGCCGCTAAAAACTGTATACAAATTTTTGTATAATTCCGGAGTACTGAGACAAAGCTGGATAGATTTGAGGGGTTTGCTCTCCTACTAAGTGACTCGCCGAATTGGCCGAATAGTTGCTGACTTTCCTCTCTAGCCCTGACACTCTCCAAACCCTCAAATTCCCTCGATATTCCAGCAATTCCCCGATTACCTCATTTTTTGCCACGATTCATTAAGGGTTTTATTACTAAGTCGATACCGTATATCAGGACACGGAAATCTTTTAAGTCCTAAAACGAGGTAGGCTTTGCAGTTTGGCCTTTTGGCAGTGAGCAAGGAAAGCTTCTTTTAAGACGGAAAGATCCGTTATCCACCACCATATAAACTTGATTATCGACGCTTTAATAACAGGCGTCTTGAAACGGACATTAACGACAGTGAGGTTGTACCATGAAGACAAATGGATCGGGGAGTACTCTCTCCATA
>CAZJXY010000338.1:0-4636 GCA_964549925.1 uncultured Bdellovibrionales bacterium
CCAAAGATCGCGATTACGACTACTGATCCGCGCTTTTTGATCTCGCCATTCTTTTCAAACGAAGCATACAAAGAGCTCTTGGAGAACTTCTCCGTTGCAGCTACAGAGCTCAATAGCAAATCGGCCGACAAACTGGTGACCCATAGCTCCGACCTTAATACCACAAGTTATTTGATGCGAAGGTTAATCGACGACGTAAAGTTTCAGCTCCTCGTTCGGCAGCAGCAGATGCCTTCGGATAATCATAGTTGGGTTAGTGATGTAAAAAAAGTTGAAGTTCAGCGCAACAACCAGGTAAGCGTAACTATCGCTGTCGATGAATTTGAGGCGAAACGTGGATTTAATCCAGCGCTTCGCGATGTCATAGCTAAAGGCACACACCTTGAGCGTCATCGGTTTCTGTTAGTCCGGAATCAATTTGGATTTGTAAATCTGATGTGGCTTGGGATCGATCAGCTCGGTCAAGGTAATCGCGACCTGGGAAACCTTGGCGAGGCGGCGCAGCTAAACTGACACTTTTGCGATCAGACAGCCTACCACCACTTATTACAAACTGGTTTCTCAGGCCATAGTTTAAGCGCTTGCTCTAGATCTTCTGGCACGAGTGTTTCTGCAATTTGCTCAAGTGTATTATCGAGAGCTGCTATCTTCCGCCCCGTGTCATCGAGCTTCTGATAGTACTCATCCTTTGCTTCAACAAATAACTTCTGTCGCGCTGCCTTATCTAAACTATCCTGATTAACTTTCGCATCAATTCCGTTCCAGACCTTAGCAAATTCAGCCTGCTCAGGCAGAACCAAAGGGTTGCGGTGTAGGTACTTATAGAGAACATATCCTATTGCTCCACCCACGATCGCACCCGGTATTCCTCCCAAACCGGATACGGCTCCTAAGAAGGCACCTAAAGAACCTCCACCGCCCAAAAAGTTTAAACAATCGGGAGGATCAACAAGCCCCTCATTACATCGCAAATTCTTTGTTTGGGCCGTAATGTGTTTGCTTAAGTATGAACACACCATCCAATCTCTTAGCAATTGATGCTCTAGCGCCTGCCTCTCGGAGTATAAGCTTTTGTAGCTCTCTAACCCTCGCTCCTCACCCACTGAAGCAGGAGAGGCGATCATTTCCGTGGTAAGGACGTCTGCCGAGTCAATTGAATCAGTAGCAGAAATCTCCAGACCGGATCCTTCGGCCTTTACTACTTCGTGTGAATTATGATTCGTGTCAGTGCCGGCATCCATTTGCATATAACTACCTCCATGCATAATAGTAATACTATACATAACGGAGCGCTCAGATGCGAGAAAAATAACTCGCACGATAAAATTTAATGGGAAATTCACCCACTTAGGAGATTAACTTTATCTGCTACGCGTTGGTACGCGACTCCCTCCTTAACGCCTCCAGTTGCTCAGGCTGATGTATCCCTACTCCTTTTCTGATTGAGATTTCGTGACTAATGTCGTCAAAACGACTTCTTAAAAGTGCAACTTTTATCCCTTATCTTGACGTGGTTGGCTCGGAAAAGTGCGTTGTATCACTCTTCGAGAATCTCTAAATGAACCTTCCAACTCGACTTTTCGACTCCAAATGATTTCTTTGGCGTGCTAAAAATCTAGCTAGTAATTTTATTTTACTCAAAAGCGTAAAACTTCCAGAAGCACATAATCGATAGAAAACTTTTACAATTCTCTGAGAGAGAGTCGGGGGCAGAAAGCCTGGGGACTAGAAGTTATAGTGAACGTGAGTTTCCAGAGAGAGACCACTCCAATTTCTCGCATTAAAAACTTTAACCATTAGACGGTGGTAGTGCTAATTCAATGGCGAATTGCTAGATTTGACTAATAGTAAAACTAGCGTATATTAAAGTAATAGTAGTAATGTTGGTATTCAGGTAGGTGTAACTTGGGTCTTCTTACAAATTAACACAGGAGACACTTATGCTTACGCCAGATAACAATAGAGTCCTTAAGCTAGATCTCGCCAATGTTCCCGCTGGCACACGTGAGATTCAACTAACAGTTAACCTTGGTTCCCCCAACCCTGAAGCTCCGACATCAGAGCTGGATGTGCCTATGTTTGGCGGTATGCAAGCGCAGGATACCAAAGCCAACGTTGAGTTAAGTCGAAGTAAGGCGATGGCAGAGTCCCCCAATACCAATAGTGGGAACATGGCCTCTATAGTGGGTGGACTAGCTGTTATCACAGCACCGCTTAACATAGCACTCTCGGTGTTGGGCTTCGCCGAAGGCGCACCAGTTAGGGGCGCAGTGGCGGCCGCTGGGGCACTAGTTGCAATATCGTGGCTAGTTTTCGACTCTCTCAATTCCAGAGATTCAAATGCCAATCCTGAGTCACCCAAAAGTTGATGGGTTCTTAAAGCCAGCCGCTGCTCAACCCACCATTGCATCTCGGTAGCCTCTTAGTTAACGAGCTGAATGTGTAACTTGCCTGCGATTTAACTCCTCTAAAACATTGGGTATTAATCTCCAAAAACGGCTATGTTCTAGCGCACACTCCTCCCCCCTACGCTGATAACCATCAGTAGGTTGTGCGGCTATTCGCAGCAAGGGCTAATTGGGGAAGATTCCTGCGCGTAGTTGAACATGGGTTTCCGGTTTTAGATCGGGGGGACTCATGGCAAACGGCGCTGATAATACAACGAAGTATTCTTTCTCATCCAAGAATTCGAAATATAAAGAAAACCAAAATTCTGACTCGTTCATCGGGGCAGGCGATGGCGATCAAGCCCTGGTCAGAGATGCCGTCGCACTGATCTCAACCGGAGTTAGCGAAATCGGGATTCGCAGTATCTTGAAGCGCTACCCTAAAGTTTCAAGCGATGGTCGCTTGGTTGAAGATAAGTTCAATGCCTTTCTTCAAGTCGCAACCCGAGAGTATGGCGATCTAGTTCGACGCATCGATGCTTTAGCCGAACGAAATGCAATCTTAATCTTGGTAGACTCCGCTAACTTTCTTCTCGCTCTTCATGAGGAACTTGAAATTCTCAGGTTTCAAAGAAATACTTTCAGAGAACTCTTGGCCGATCAGAAACTTTTTGGGAACCTTATCGTAAGGTACCAAATCGTGGGACAAGAGATTCACGACCAAACCTTTGGCCGACTATCAAAGACAGCTAAGCTATATTGCCGCACAAAATTTAAGACCTTTCGGTTCCTAGAATCAAAGCTGCTTCTCGCCTCAAAATTCAGCCGAAGCCTTGCTTTAACCTCACCAAAGAACGTAAACATCGCAAACTTAATTAATCGGCGGACTGCTATAAAATTGCTCCATACTACCGGAGCTCTTTTCCTTCGAGCGGTGCGGCCAGTGGTAAAGTTGGCCGAGCAGATTGGAAGGTTTGAAATGCGCTTTTTTAAAGGATTGGGACGATTGCTCAACAATTCAGCTAAGGAAGTCAGCAAAAAGACGCTCTAAGCTCACCCTTCTAATTCTTTGGTAGCCTGAGAGAGTAGATCAAACCCTTTCTCAATTTCCTTCTCTAACGCTGCAATCTCTTTTCCCAGTGTTGCAATCTTTTGGGTGTCGGTTTGTTCAGATGCAATCACAATCTCCGCCTGAGCTTTTTTTAGTTTCTTCTCTAGATCAGTTATGTCGGACTCAATTTTTGCAATCTTTTTTTTAACTTGTTTCTCAGTAAATGGGGGCAGCATCCTTTTTGTTTGGGCGGGATTTTGTTGAGACGGAGCGGGAACATTTGAGTTTGACTTCTGCTTTCGCCCCTTACTCATCCCTGCGATTCCTACCTCATCCTCCCACCCGATCTTCTCTAGAAAGTAATCATAGTCCCCGCTAACTACCTCAACCCCATCGCTTTGAAACACGACCAGTTTATTGGCTAAGCCCCGCAAAATGTGTTCGTTGTGTGTGACAATTACTAAACCGCCGTCATAGTCCTTGATGCTGTCAATTAACGCTTCAACCGATTCAATATCTAAGTGATTCGTCGGCTCATCGAGAAGTAAGAGATTAGTCGGGGAAGCTAGAATTTTCCCCAAGAGCACCCTGCTCTTTTCTCCACCGGAGAGCACCTTAATTTTCTTTAGGGCATCATCTCCGGGAAACATCATCGTCCCGCAGATAGCACGAACTGCAGTACGTGAGAGTTTAAAATTACAATTAAAGATCTCCTCTTCGATCGCCAGCTCCGGGCTTAATCGAGAAATATTGGTCTGCCCAAAAAATCCAAGGGCCACATTAGCGTGTGTTTTAATTCGACCGGCAGTGGGGGTAAGTTCTCCTGCTAGTAAGCGCAAAAGTGTTGATTTACCGCGACCGTTTTTCCCAATTACCCCGATACGATCCCCTTTGCTCACCGTGAAATTTACACCATTTAGCAAAGGAGCAACATTTTGATCATACGAAAATGTGAGGCCCTCAGTTTCAAGCATCACCTTGGTATTGAAACCACACTGATTGAAGCGGAAGTCGAGTGTTGCTTCCTGCGTTAACTCCTCTTTTACCCCCATCTTTTCCAGTGCTTTAATTTTTGACTGCACCTGGGTAGCTTTTGAAGCTTTGGCTCTAAAACGCGTGATGAACTCTTCTACCTCTTCACGCCGCTTATCTTCGTTTTGCCGAGTTCTTTCATAAACCTCGTCCTCATCCTTTATCT
>CAZJXY010000339.1:0-4615 GCA_964549925.1 uncultured Bdellovibrionales bacterium
TCCGCCTTTTAAGAATGCGGTTAATAAGGATCCATGTGGTGTTAATACTTGAAACCAGAGGAAGGCATAGGCGAAAATCGTAAATCCTGCATATTGCGCGCTAATCAGACGAATCGCGCTAAGCGGCGAAGCAAAAAACCGCTTTTTGCTCTCTGTGGTTAAGAGATTTTGAGGTCGTTTTAAGACCGGATTTGCGCGGTATACTTTAAAAAGAATCAACAGTTCAAACGCAAAAGATCCAAGATTAATTAATGCCACATAGTAAAATCCGCGATCGATACTAAGCAAAAACCCGCTGGCAAGCGGGCCAAATATTTCAGCGATTAAATCGGCCCGTTTGATCCAGGAATTTATCTTGGCGAAATGCCCGGCTTCAAAAATCTTTGGGATCCAATCGGAGGCAACTGCGATATGGGTTAGGCTTGCGCCGACTTGTGAAATTGCGGCGCAGGCAATAATCATAGCAAATAGCCCAAGATGCGGCGATTTAGCCTCAATTGTACCGGAAGCAAACACAGCACAAATAATAACAAAAACCCCGATTAGCTGAGCTAGAATTGAGAGAGATACTCCGCTCAATCGGTTAGTTTTATCGAGCCAGGCACCAAGTGGTGTCAGAAACAGAGCCTTAATGATTGCGTTTATCAGCACGTAGAGCGCAACTTTTCCCAGGCCTCCCGGATAAAGTTGGACCAGTAGTAATGGAATTGCGAGATCCCAGGCGTGGTCTCCAAAACGGGTTAGGAATCTACTCGAGACGATAGCTCGGATAGTGTTCTGTTGATTCATCGCCTCGAATATACTGGGCCACGAACGATTCTGATAGGATCAGAATTTGTCTTGATCCAAATCAGATTTGATTCAAATGATTGAATAGATTTATCCCCGTTCAGAGCTTTGGAGGGTGGAACTGTCACTTGGACTGTGTAATTTATCAAGCACCTCACTTAAAACATATGGCTTTTGAATCCAATCCACGACACCTAGGGATGAAAGCAAACTCTTTACCTCGGGCTCGATATAACCGGACGCGATAATCACTCGAACATTGGAATCAATACGGCGTAATTCTCTGACGAACTCCGCTCCACTCATCTTAGGCAATCCAAGATCGCTTAACACAACTGAGATCGAAGAGTGATGTAGAGCGAAGCTTTCCAGCGCAGAAACTCCGTCGCTCGCGCTTATTACTACATAGCCGCGGGAACGTAGCTCCTTACTCAATAGTTCATTAAGGGCTGGTTCATCTTCAACCAACATAACTGTACCAAAGCGTTCTTGCTGTGCGGCACCTCTAGAAATCGCGCGATCGACACGAGGAGCTTGCTCGGGCACCAAGACTGGGAGATAGACGGTAAATGTACTTCCAGAGTTTGGTTCACTTACTACATCGAGCACTCCGCCGTGCTCTCTCACTATCCCAAAGGCGACCGACAATCCTAATCCGGTGCCTTTACCGAATTTTTTTGTGGAGAAGAATGGCTCAAATATACGCTGTGAAGTTTGGATATCCATCCCCACGCCGTTGTCTTTAACTTCTATACAGATGTATTGGTCAGCGCGTGACTCAAAATCAAACCTAGATAGTTCAGTTTGGTTAGCTAGGCGCGTCGTAATCTCTATCTCCCCGCCGTTTGGCATGGCATCTCTTGCGTTAACGCACAAGTTCAGCAGGACCTGGTGAATTTGTGTTGAGTCAGAAAGCGTAGCCGGCAATGAGTTGCTCAAGTTTGTCTCGATTTGGATGGTTTTTGGGAAGGTCTCTCTCAGCATTGCAGCTAGATCTTCAATCACGATATTCACCTGCGTCGGTGTCCGACCGAGCTCCGACTTCCTTGCAAAAGTTAGCAGTTGGCGAACTAGTGCTGCGCCGCGATGTGCGGCGGTTAAGATATTTTGCAAGCTTCGCGGTAAGTTTGCAGGGTTGGCTCCGGACTCTTGGGCTGCCGAGGCATAGCCAGTAATTATGGCCAGAATATTGTTAAAGTCATGGGCTATTCCGCCGGCTAAAGTTCCCAAGCTCTCCATCTTGCGCGACTGTTGGAGTTGCTCTTGGAGTTGTCGAATCTGTGTAATGTCTCGAACGAATCCCTGCAATACATAACTGCCACCCATCGCTACGCGGTGTAATACGACCTGCGCGTCAAACGGTGTGCGATCAAGGCGACAATGTTTCCACTCGAAAACTTGTGGAATTCCGTCTAAGGCAGCTGTGATATATTCTCTAGCCCTCACGCTTGAGAGTGTGCCGTCAGGTTGGCGTTCTGGAGAGAAGTCAACTGGCGAGTGGCCTATAATATCCTCTCGCTTACAACCAAAAATCCTTTCTGAGCTCTGATTGCAATCAATAAAGACTTCTCCGTTAAAGATCAGAATCGAATCGACTGCAGCATGAAAGAGTGTCTTATACTGAAGTGTCGTCTCCGTAACCTTTCGTTCAGCCTCTAGTAGTCGAGTGCGTTCATTGAGTAGTAGGCTTTGGCGTGCAATTGCCAACATCATTACAATAAATGCGCTAAAATAGATCGAGATCTTGACTGAAATTGGTACGTCAGGAAGCACCCACACAGCCAGGGCGCTGGCAATTGCCGAGAAAACTAGAAAAATAGGAAGTAGCAGCAAACTCGCCTCTGAGTACCGCCGCAACTTGAGATTGGAGCTCTCTTCTATCTCCCAGAGCATTGACCCGTATCCTAAGGCCAAGGCGATAATTGAAAAGGCAAAATTGAAAAAAGTTCCGTCTCGAAGAGAGTTGTCTAAAGTTAGAGAGTTCCACTCCATCCACAAAAGACCGTTGACGATTAGAGCCGGGAGAAGTAGCGCCCAACGGCGATTTGTACCCAATCCCATGAGGAACACTAAGACCACCCCTACACATGCTGCGGTAAGCTGACCTAGCGGATATCCGATCATTACCACTAATTGAAACGAAGCTGTGTCACCTCGCCGCGGTAGATACAGCGCCAAGGCCAAAGCCACAATTGCGACGGAAAGTGCCGTCGAATCCAGTAAAGCGAGCTTGCGATCTCCCCTCCCGGACCTCTTCTTTAAACAGGAGAAGAGTCCGATCGAAAAACAGGGGCCGAGGCAGAGAAAGAATAAATCGGAAGGACCGGGAAAGGGATTCCATCCCGAGGCTACTTGTATGTCCCAAAGGATTTGACCGAATGCGTATAAGCTTAACCCAATTGCGAACCAACCTCTTGGGACAGATGAGGATTTATCTGCGGCCTTCCAGCCAATCCACGCCAATATCGATGCCGTGATGTAAGAGGCCGTCCAATGCACGTTATCAAGGAACTTTACACTGGGATAGCTCAGCTCAAACTAGGCGATAGCGAAGGCCGTTACAGTTACGATCGAACCAAAGATTAGAACTTGCCAAGCCAGCGCTGGAACATACTGGCGCGATTTATCAACAACTGACGTTGGCTCGGCCATGCGCCGAGAGTATTGCACACTTCGTGGCAAATTTGTACCAAAAGCCAATAGATTTAAGGTCCTACTCTATTTTAGGAATGAGACTTGTAGTCGCTCTTTGCGAGTCAGGACTCCCATATTCGCTCGTGGCTCTTATTCTATTCTGATAGGATTATAGCGGTTGTCATAAAGATTGAGACATAAAGTATGAATGTCAAAGGTATTATGGGCCCGCTGTCTCTTTCTTGAAAAACCTTCGGCTTTACCCAAAATCTCCCTGACAACCGCTATTTATCTCTGGCCGCTCGCTTTGCTACGCCAAGATTCGCCTGGCCAGTAATTAACCGCTGCGGCATATACAGATACAAAGTTCCCCACTCTCACACTAAGCTTAACCGGGTATAATTCACTTGACTGAAGAATAGTCGCGAGTAATATTCAGTACTATGAATATTACTCGGACAATTCATCCCTTCCTAATCAAGGACCTACAGGACAAAATGGTCATGATTGGCGGTCCTCGCCAAGTTGGAAAAACTACCTTGGCGAAATCGCTGATTGATAACGAGCGGCAATATCTCTCTTGGGATGATCTCGATGATCGAGCTCTTCTTCGTAAGCATGCAGTTGACCCCAACTTGGGAATCGTGGTGCTTGACGAACTCCACAAATACGCACGATGGCGACTGTTACTAAAAGGGCTTTATGACAAGTATCAACATAGGCTAAAAATAGTAGTGACGGGGTCCGCACGGTTGGATCTCTTTAGACGAGGTGGCGACTCACTTTTTGGGAGATTCTTTTACTATCGGCTGCATCCCCTTACGCTTAGTGAGGCCTTAGGGCGGAACCGCGAAAAGACCAGAACATTACGTTGTATAGACGATCTCCTGACCTTCGGTGGATTTCCAGAGCCTTTTTTAAAAAGGGATCAAGTATTTCATAGACGCTGGATTAGGGAACGGCGTAGCCGAGTAATAAATCAAGATCTCAATGATTTAAGCCTTGTAAAAGAGATTTCGCTAATTGAAGTAATGGCCGAGCTTCTTCCAGGCCGAGTGGGATCGCTACTTTCAATTAGGAGTTTGCAAGAGGACTTGGAAGTCTCTCCTAACACGGTGGCCAATTGGATCAAGATCTTAGAGACCCTTTACTACTGCTATCGTATTCAGCCCTTTGGCTCCGGAAAAATTAG
>CAZJXY010000340.1:0-4581 GCA_964549925.1 uncultured Bdellovibrionales bacterium
CGAGTGCCCCCGCATGGTTGAGTGCCTCCAATGCCATTCCGCATGTCATAGATCCGTCACCGATCACCGCAACAGCTTTACGAGCTGGATCTTCTTTGGCTAATGCGACTGCCATTCCCAGAGCTGCCGAGATACTAGTGCCTGCGTGGCCGGCACCAAAGGCATCGTATTCGCTCTCTTCTCTCCTTAAAAAACCAGAAATTCCACCCTTATTTCTAATATTTGGAATTTCATGCCGGCGTCCCGTAACCATCTTATGGATATAGCCTTGGTGTCCAACGTCCCAGACAATCCGATCTTTCGGGGTATCAAACACATGATGCAGCGCAACGGTAATTTCGGCTGCTCCAAGACTGGAAGCGAAGTGCCCACTCAAGCTCGACATGGTGGTAATCAACTCGTCGCGAAGTTCGTCTGCGACTAACCGTAATTCCTCGGTCGAGAGGGAACGCAACCCCTGCGGCAGGGAAATTTGATCGATCAGTTTCATGAGGGCGGAGTTATACACCGCCCGCCCGAGCTAGGCAAACGTCATCCTTTTCCTGAATGCGCAGCGAAATGTACACGCCGATTTTTAGCGAAAGCATCCTCGCTGCCGGAGGGGTCCAACGGCACCTCTTCTCCGTAACTTATTGTGCGAACTCGATCTGTGCTGATGCCAAGAGATTGTAAGATGTTACTGACGGCTAAGCTCCGATCGGCTCCGAGTGCGAGGTTATATTCGGCAGTTCCTCGTTCGTCGCAATGACCCTCTAAAATTAGGTGCAAACCCGGAAAGCGCTGCAGCAAGTCGGCGTTGTGCTCGATATCTTGTCTTGCGACATCATCGACTTCAGCTGAGTCATAAGCAAAATGTACATCTCTTAGCATTCCCTCCGCTTCGGCTAGCGGGATCGATCCCCCTCCAAAGCGATCCTCTAGGCGGGTATCTAAGTCGCTTTCCGACATTCCGTCTAACCCGTCTCCTTTGCCTTTACTGCCCGAGCTGGAGGATGAACAACCAGCTAAAACAAGAGCGAGGAAAAAATTTAAGAGAAGTAACTTTCTGTTCATTCGCTAACCCTTTCTGATTAGATCTATAAAGTAATTAATTTATAGGGGGGAGTGTAGTCGATGCTCACTAACTCAACAATACCCCCGTGTTAGGAAAATTGATCTAGCAAAGTTTTTCCATTTGATGAATTTAGCAAGAGGGCTTACTCTCAACCTAACTTTTTAATAATGGTTGATATGGATATACGGACAGCCCGGGAGATCTTTCAGCGTGACGAAAAGCGCTTTATTGAAGATTGGAAGTCGTTGCTTAGGTTTTCATGTATTAGTACCGACCCCGCCTACAACGGCGAGTGCACTAAATGTGCGGAATGGCTCGTGACACATCTCCTAGGGATCGGCTTTAGCTCGAAACTGCTTCCCACTCCTGGGAAACCGGTCGTCTTTGCTGAGAGGGATGGAGAGCCTGGCCATCCGACCCTAGTGTTTTATGGGCATTATGACGTTCAGCCGGTCGACCCTTTGGAACTTTGGGAGAGTAAGCCGTTCGAACCCGAACTTCGGAATGGAAGGCTTTATGCGAGGGGGGCACAGGACAATAAGGGGCAGTTAATGTACGTTTTAAAGGCGCTAGAGATGCTGGTAAAGCGTAAGGAGTTAAAATGTGGGGTGAAGCTTTTTATCGAAGGAGAGGAGGAGCACGGAAGCGAAGGAATTGACAAGGTGATGAGTGATTGGAAGGAGTTAAAGGGTGATGTCTTGATGGTATGTGACTTTGGAGTCGTCCCATCTGGGGCTCCCACGATCACGATGGGGTTGCGAGGGATCGTGGCGCTTAACTTTAAGCTTACCGGGCCAAGTTATGATCTCCATTCTGGGGTGCACGGGGGAGTTGCGGCCAACCCTGCTATAGGAATAGCCAAACTGGTGGCATCGTTACACGATCAAAGTGGTAGAGTTGCTGTCGAAGGGTTTTACGAGGGGGTAAAGGACCCAAGTGTGGAGGAACGAAAATTCGCCAATGCAGAACCATGGAGCGATGATGCCTACAAAGCCATGACTGGGGCGAATCCCTCCGGCGGAGAGAAGGGCTTCTCAGCCTGGGAGAGAAGAGGGCTCAGACCAACCTTAGAGATTAACGGAATTCATTCCGGATATGGAGGCCCCGGCGCCAAGACCATAATTCCGTCTATTGCTGAGGCTAAGATTACCTGTCGGCTTGTCCCCGGTCAGGATCCGAAAAAGACCATGGATCGCGTCGCGGAGCACCTTAAGCGACATACTCCACTTGGCTTAAAGTGTGAAGTTGAATACGGGCAGTCTACTGGAGGGGCGTTATCGTTGCCCGTAAATTCTAAGGTTGTACATCAGGCCAAAGCAGCACTTGACCAGATCTCTGATCAGCAGACCGCACTTTGGTGGGAAGGGGCGTCTGTGCCGATCGTTGCTAAGATGATTAAGGTATCCGGGGCAGAACCGTTGCTGCTTGGATTCGGTAGGGAGGAGGATCGTATTCATGCGCCGAACGAATCCTTTTCGATTGAGCAGTTTAGGGACGGATTTTTGTTCTCTATGTTGTATCTGAGTAGTCTCTGAGGTTGACTTAGAAAGCCCCGTCATCATAGATACTTATACCCCAGTTTAGCTTTTGCTTCTCAAGATATCGGGCTGTGGCGCAATCTGGTAGCGCGCACCCTTGGGGTGGGTGAGGTTGCAGGTTCAAATCCTGTCAGCCCGAAGTTTTCGCTTATTGTGCTTTTTAGTGCTCTGCTTTACTTAATTTGTAGGGGCTTGGCTGCTGAATCGAGGATAGCTAATGAAATCAATAAAGATTGCAACTCTAATACTTATCTTTGCGTTATTTATTGGATGTGTGCATAAGCACCCAACTCCGGCGGAGGGGTGTCCGGGGAAAAGTGGTGAAGCTCACAAGGCTTGTACGCATGGGGACGGTAAGTGCGGCCACACCGGATGTGAATGCAAGGGCGGCTGTTCGCATGACAAATCAAGTGGAGATCATAAAATGGACGGGCATGACTCTGGCCATGGATGCGGCTGTAAGCACTGACCCAATTTAGTCGCGTATAAAATAGCCTAGTCTCAAATTTTCCCCCTTGTTACCTTGCCGCGCTCGTCCGAAACTAGGGTCGCTTTAATTTTCTAATAAGATTTTCATGGCCTCAAAGCCGCTATCGAAACGGGTGCCCTCGCAAGGAGGGTTGCGCTTCGCGCATGAAGTGTTGGAAACCGCCGGCGTGATCGATGATACGACCCACGAAATACTCTTATCGGCTTTTGCCACGGTCCCAAGAAACTTATTTGTAGAGCAGGCGTTTAATTTAAGAGCCGCCCAGGATGTGTCGCTTCCTATAGGGTTTGGGCAAACCATCTCTCGACCCTCCACAGTTGCGCGGATGCTTGGATTGGTTGGGATTAGGCAAGGGCTCAAAGTACTAGAGATTGGATGTGGCTCTGGTTACTGTGCTGCGGTGATGGCTACAGCCGGAGCGACTGTGTTTGCGGTCGAGTATATCGGATTACTTGCGCAGCGTACTCGAAAAAAATTAGACGCGATGAACTTCCATGAAATCATTATACGAACCGGCGATGGTCGAAAGGGGTGGAAGGAGCACGCTCCGTATGACGCGATTGTGGTTTCTGCCGCTTTCGATCAAATTAGTGAAGAGTTATTAAGACAGCTTAAGCCGGATGGGGGAAGGTTAGTTGCTCCGATTGGAAGCGGAAATGCACAACAGCTCAATCTTTGGGAGACTCGCGGCGGTACTTTTAAGAGGTATCAGCTTGAGACTTGTAAGTTTGTCGAGGGCCAGGGGTAGCAGAGTTCTCTCGCTCCCACGTGTTTTGCCCCTACTTATCTTAGTTACAGTATCCGGATGCTCACTAATTTGGGGCAGTCATTACGATCTAGTCGAGCGCTATAGAGGAAATCTTCTTTGGCCGCTATACGGTGAAGTTAGCTCACCATATGGAAGGCGTGGGTGGTTTAAACATCATAATGGAATTGATATCCGTGCACCGCAGGGAACTAAAGTAAGAGCGTCGCACGCGGGACGGGTGACTTTTAGTGGCACGATGAATGGCTATGGGCGGATCGTAAAATTGGAAGGGGAGGACGGCATCCAGAGCTGGTATGCGCACCACTCTAAAAATTTGGTGGAGAAAGGTGACTGGGTGGATCAAGGAGATGTTATCGCCTTAGTTGGAAGCACAGGGAATGCTACCGGACCGCATCTTCATTATGAGATTCATTTTGCGACACGCCATGAGAATGAGACTTTGGATCCGTTGAGGTTTTTTCCGGGGGAAGAGTAGATTTTAAATTATGAGTGTCAGCGATAAATTCTATAGAAAGACTTCTGTCTCTCCCCCTAGAATTTGGTTGAAGGCTGCGATTAGTTGTGCCAGGAAGCAGACAAGAGGCAGGGGTAAGTTATTGGAAATGACTGCTTTAGACATCGGGAGTGGCGCAGGGATCGATGCTTTGGCGCTTAGTAAAGCGGGGTATAAAGTCACAGCCCTTGATCGTTCTCGGATTGCATTTAAGTTCCTCCGGCGAAATTTTAGGAA
>CAZJXY010000341.1:0-4564 GCA_964549925.1 uncultured Bdellovibrionales bacterium
AGCCGTTTCTCAATCTCCGGCGCCCAAATCATCGCTTCCGTTAACGCGGTTTCAAAAGCAGGCAACGCCCAGTTATCCTGCTCAACGAAGAAAATCCTCCCCCCTGCGTACGGTTTCCGCAGTGCTTCCACAGTACCATCGGCAATCAGGCCCGTTCCTGCAACAGGAAGCGGGTGCCCCCAGCGTGTCACACGGATATCAACCACATCTTCTCGCTTCAATTTTAAAAGTGGAAGAATCTCATCAAATACCTGCTTTTCAAAGGCACTGCGATACCGATCGTAAGCATCCGGCAAATACACCTCGGTTCGACCGCCGTCATAGGGAAGCGCTCGATACAAAGTTAAGACCATATTATCAGCATTACCCTTGGCATAATTGGCCAAAATTACATCCGTCACTCCGCGCTTGGTTGCTGAGCCTGGGACATCGCCGGTATTTACCTTGCCATCGCCGAGCATATATAGATCGTAAAATGGATCAGTGAGTTGCCCTTTCATCAATACGTTGCAAACTAAGTACGCCCTGTAGCGCATCTTATTAATCGCAGCGAGACGAGGAGGCTCGATATCATTCAGAATCTTTTTTACCACAAATTTCGGACAGGCCATTACGACGGTCTGGGCCTCGAGACAACGAACTCCCTCGGTAGGATGAACATAAACTATATTCACTCCGGTTGGAGTCACTTTGACGTCTACTACAAGCGAATTCGGCCGCAAGCAGTGAGAGGGCAAGGCAGCGGAGAGTGATTGCACTACTTTTTCCGCCGCAGCGCTATTTCCCCCGGGCAAAACACAGAGATTACCAAACTCCGCGGTATAAAAATTAAGCCCTGAAGCCGCACCGATCTCCGTTGATGACGCTCCAAAGGAGCTCCAACAGTACTGCTCAATCGCGGTCTCAATCTCACTAACTAGAGGGCCCCCTGCAACGCTCTCTAGATGCTGCTTAAAAGAAATCTTGTCTAATTTATTGATATACTCCTGCTGGGCCGGATCCGTGATCGGAATATCCGGGAATGGAGTTTCTCCCTCTCCCTCATAAACCCTATTAAGATACTCCCCAAGTACAGCGTTTTGAGCCTTAACATTTTCGGGTGCATCGCCTTCCCAGAAGGCTTTATAGATTGATCCGTTTAAGGCAACCGGATCTTCCTCTTCTTTCAACTTCCACATCTCGTGCAAACCAAGCTCTCGTACAACCTTATCAATATCCGACCCTTCTTCTGGCTCACAAAAGTACGCGGCTCCGATCGAGTAATCGATGCCTCGCCAAGACTGGCCTTTCGAATTTCCTCCAAATCGCGGGGCTTGCTCAAAGATGACAGGCTTGTGGGCTCGCAGAAGGTGGGCGGCAAACAATCCGCTTAACCCTCCGCCGATTATGGCGCACTTAATCTTTCCGGTCGGGTTAAAATTAGATATTCCGAGTTGCTTAAAATAAGTCGCCTTATCCCAGAGTATCTTGTGCGGTTTATCAAAATTGTCTCCGAAAAATATCTTATCGGCCACGTCCGCCAAGCCTCGGTCGATCGGGCTGATGCCGGAGATGCCCTCTGTCGCTTTACTCTGAGCTTGAGCGAATCTTGAGTATGCCGGTGATAGATAAACAGCTAGAGCTGAAGCCCCGGTCAGTTTAATGAAATTTCTGCGAGATAGAATAGACATAAGCGACCTCCAATAGCGTTAGCGAACGCGCTATTTTGGCTGTCGCAAAATTTCCAGACAAGAGGAAAATTGGGGGTAGTTACTTTGGAGTTAGTTCGGCACAAAGTTTTATAAAGAAGCTTTCCAGCTTATCCAACTCCGGTTCAAGCTCTTTCTCCAGGCTCTCACCCAAGGCCCACCATGATTGATATAGCTGCTGTTGACAAATTCGCTTACAGATCTCGGTCAACTTTTCCATATTTGAGGCTATTGAGAATCTTGGGCGATCTTTCTCCTCAACCAAGTCGAGTAATGAAACGTACCAACCCAGGAAAGCGTGTAGGTCTTTCACCGCCCTGACTAAACCCTTGTTTCCGTCTACCATTGACCCAGACTGAAATAGTTTCCTGGAGTCTCTAAACTCCATATAAATCGCTCTGGCAAGCTCAGCTGCCATCATCACCCTACCGCGCACAAAGTCATCAGGGGTACCGGTTTCAAATTCGAGAATCATTGTACCGTTCGATTGCGGACTCGCATCCCAGTCTGAATCTGCAAGTTCATTTCCATTAATTAGAATCGACGTAATCATGTGGTTGGGGTCAATTGAGCCCTTCACAAGTTCAACCACCTCGGATATGCGGCGAAAATTATTAGCGTTTATCTGGCTCTGAGAACCGTTGATTCTGATTTCAAGCATAGCTAAAACCTCAAACCTAAATCCTTAAATACTGGGCTAATTTCTGGCTACGACGCCCCAAATCGCGGTAAATCTCCTCCATTTGAGATGCTAGATCCATGGGCTCAGTTCCAGAAAGATTCTCCTTTCCAAACACGAACATACGGGTCAAAAGCCCTAGTTCCGGCTGGTGAAACCCGCTCCGTTCGATCTGTACGTCCAAGGCGCTTAGCCCCTCACTAACTTCCCGAAGTTTATTAGGCGGGGAGCGGGTATCTAATATTAGCTGCTTTAACTGAGATATAAGCTTGATCCCCTCACCTGCCATGGCCTCGACTTCACCCAAGGCTCCCATAACATCTGTTTGAATATTGAATGGATTTCTCTTAGCAGCTGGGTTTTCAACTGGGAGCCCTGCTAAATCCTCAATCCACATCGCCCGATATGCACGTCGCATCCTTTCAAAGCGGTCTCCGCTGCAGTTAATTGGGTCCATGTCGTAAAATCCAAATTTATCGAACTTAGTGCGATAGACTATTACTTTGCTCGGATCGAAAATCGATGGCGGGACATCTCGCAGATCTGACTTTAAGCGCAAATCGACCAATTTAGCTAAAGCCCCAGGGTCAAGCGTATCGTGACAATCCGGCTTAGCGCATCCCTTATTGGGATTGCATGGCCCACATTCTATCACCGGCTGAAGCACCAAATTGCCTTCACTGTAAGGACCTGTCTCAAATCCAAAGGCAGACGCTACAAACATTGCGACCACTGGTGTTCCCACAGCAACGCTAATGTGCATTGGGCCAGTATCGCCGGTGAGCAATAAATCCGAAGCTTGCAGTAATCCCGCTAGCTGCGGAATCGTGGTTTTACCAGCCGCAATAGCAACGTTTTCATGCGAGCATTCCCGCATGATCGATTCGATAATCGGCAGTTCCTTTTTAGTCCCGGTGAGAATAATTCTAGTGTTATACTGTTTTGTCATCTGATCGATGAACTCCGCAAATCGAGATGGAGCCCACTGTCTCTTCCCTTGGCTTGCACCGGCTTGCACTGATAGCAAAGGTCCGGTGTTAGTAAATTTAGCTTCTTCAATGAAACCTTTTGCGAACTCGATTGAGGATTGATCAAGCGTGAGCAGTAAATTGTGCGGGTGCTTTTCGACATCCGCCGAGCAGCGAAACACGTCAACTAGATTCAGTCCACAATATACTCGATTAGTGTGAAAAACAGAGGAAGCAAAAAGTCTGGCCCAGTCGGATTCGATTACCCTGTACCCTTGATCATCCGCGGTCCACCCACCACGTTGCTTTATGCCGAGGAGATTTAAAAGCATCGCAGTGTAACCCGACGAAGACATATTCAGCACATAATCGAAGTTTCGACTCTGAAGATCGGTTACAACGTCATCGACATAGTCATATGCATCGATTATTCCATCGCCTTCTCGAGCAAGCGATCTTACCGTCATCCCCAGATCCAAACCGACGATCTCATCTATATTGGGGATGATTTTACAAATTTCCTCAAATTGCTTCTCCACCAGCACAGTTATCTTTGCATTTGGATTCTCCATCTTCATCCCAGCGATCGTAGGAGTAGCTTGGAGCATATCGCCAAGACGAGTAATATTGACCAACAGTATATTACTTTTATGCGGGAAGCGCCGTTTCATTCGATTAACCCCCGGCCTCTTCTTTTTGCATATTGATGATCTGCTTGCGCACATGAAAGAGAAAAAGGAGCTTTTGCTCTGTAGGCGTTAACTTTCCATCGCCATTGACGATATCCCAAACCAAACTATCTAACTTCGCTGCTTCACCGCGCTCGAATGCTTTTTCACAGCGCTCTTTTAACTCCGGTCGATTTGCCACTCGGGTTAGAATCTTACCCCAGTCACTATTTGCCTCGCGCTGCTTCAATTGTTCAAAGCGGCTGCCGTAGATGATTGAAAGCATTGTCTTCATGCGGATATCATAGGTATGTTCCTTCAATACCCGCTCTTTTGCCCTGGCTGCAATTTGTGCTCGTTCCTCAGGGTGCTTCAGAAAATAATCGATCATCTCCCGGAGTTCGCGTACAGATCTGAAAACGACGACTTCCTTACCCGGTTCAAAAACTTCCGCTAAATGCGATCGGTGGTCGACTAGCTGAAAGGCCCCACATGCCGCCAATTCAAATGTTCTTGGATTTACAAAATCTCCGGAAGGATCGACACCATCACGCTCAGTAG
>CAZJXY010000342.1:0-4558 GCA_964549925.1 uncultured Bdellovibrionales bacterium
TCCAATCGATCCGGAGGTTTTGGAATCTATACAGTTAAAGCCGATGGCACAGATCTCAAAGTTCTGGCGGATTCGAAATTAGAAGAGATCTATCCAGATCCTTCCCCAGACGGAGACTACATCGTTTATGCTGCCGCAAAAAGCACGGCTAGACTAGCACCTAGTGAGATTTGGATGGTAAAATCAGATGGAACGGATAATAGAAAATTATCGTCAAACGGAACTTTTCCGACATTTAGTGCGAACGGAAGACAAGTTTATTTTGAGCGAAATGCTCGTTCGATTGTTAAGCTTGATCTTGAAACAGGCAAAGAGGATGTAATTTTCCCTGTTAAAGGCTCCGGGTTTAAGGGATATAAAATTGTCAAACCTAGAATCTCGTCCGATCAAAAATACGCATCGTTTACATCCGACAAGCCCGAGCCCTGGAATGCTTATGTAGTCGATCTTCAAACTGGAGATTCGGAGCGCATCGGGGCAGGGTGTGAACCGAGTTGGTTTCAGCACAGCGATAGATTACTTTGGATACACAAACAGGGTTCGCCCGGCGGATCCGGAATTTACGATTTCTCAAGGGCCGTTAAAACAGCTCAGCCCTTTCATGACCTCGATCACCCTCGCGGCCACGAGTATTTCCCTTCTCTCGGCGGTGAAGATCGGTTCTTGTTTTACAGCGCCTGTCGTCAGGGCGAGCATTCTCACATTGACTCCAATTATCAGATTTTCATCAAAGATCTTCGGACCGACACCCTGGCTCGTATAACCTTTGATCGACACAATAATCGCTGGCCTAAGTTATTGAAAACAAAGGTTGAATAACTTCGAATAGTTAAGCGTCGAAAAACTCGGCTGAGGTGGTTATTCGAGAGAGAAGATTCCTCGTTTGCCATTCCAGTTTAATCCCAATTTGCTACAGTACCCAACGATGTTTAGGAGGGAATTTATGCGACAGTTTCTTTGTTTAGTGGTTTGTCTTTCGGTTTCCATACCAGCTTATGCTGAAACAAAAGATGCACAGGCCGAGAGCCCAAGATTTTCACTAAATTACGCTCAGCAACTTTCTGAAGTTTTTGAGCAAGTGGCGACCACCGTCACACCCTCTGTGGTTAACATCGTCGCAACGACTAAAGGGAAAACCCCGATTCAACAACGCCAAGCCCCGGATCAATTTTTTGATCCGTTTCGCGATTTTTTCGGGGACGACTTTTTCGACCGATTTGGTCAGCCGAACGGAGGTAAGCAACAAGGGCTTGGCACAGGTGTATTGGTTGACGACAAGGGTCATATTCTTACCAATAACCACGTTGTCGAAAACGCCGAAGAGATTAAGGTAACTTTCCATGATAAGAAGACACTCAAGGCAAAAGTGATCGGTACTGACCCTCGGACTGATTTAGCAGTAATCCAGGTCCAGGGAGCAAACGGCTCAACTCCGGCCAAACTGGGAGATTCAGATAAGTTAAAAATCGGTGAGTGGGTGATCGCAGCAGGAAATCCATTCGGGCTAGATAACACTATTACTGCCGGAATCGTCAGTGCCAAGGGACGATCTTTGATGGGTGGAATGCAGTTTGAAGATTTTATTCAGACAGATGCGGCAATAAACCCAGGGAATAGCGGTGGACCGTTGGTAAACCTTGTCGGTGAAGTCGTTGGTATAAACACAGCGATCTTTTCACGCAGTGGCGGCTATATGGGTATTGGATTTGCAATCCCGATAAATATGGCCAAATCCGTAATGACCAGCCTATTGGACGAAGGACGAGTCGTTCGGGGTTGGTTGGGTGTCGCAATTCAGGATCTAACCGATGATTTAGCCGGTTCATTTGACTACAAGGGTACGAAAGGAGCGTTGGTTAGCGATTTGTCTGAGGGTAGCCCGGCTGATAAGGCTGGTATTAAGTCCGGAGATATCGTGATTAAATTCAACGATACCACGGTCGAAGATGTGCAGCACCTTCGTAAAATGGTTGCCGCAACTCGCCCTGGGACCAAAGTAACACTAGAAGTAGTGCGTGATGGGGAAACCAAGAATTACACAATTAAAGTGGGCGAGCTTGAGGGAGAAGAGAGTGAAAAACAAGTAGCCCAAGACGAAGATAAAGATATTGGGATGAGCTTACAAAACCTTACTCCTGAGTTTCGTGAACAGCTTGGGCTAAAAAGCGAAAAAGGAGTGCTTGTGCGATCAGTTGTTCCCTTTAGTTTGGCTGCAAAAGCCGGAATACAACCGCGTGACTTGATTATTAGTGTCGGAAATACCGCGGTATCAAGCGTTTCGGAATTTCGTAAACAACTCGACAAAGAAGACCTTAAAAAGGGAGTTAGGCTTAGAGTGGAGAGTCAAGGTTTTCAGCGCTTCGTCTTCCTAAGAGAAGAATAGTAACGGACAAAGTAGAAATAAAAATGGAAAAGGATCTGAACTTAGCCCTAGCCTATCAGGCTGTGGAGCTACTTTGCCGCGCCGGAGTAAGAGAGTTCGTGCTCTGCTCCGGAAGTCGCTGCGTCCCGCTTTTAGCCGCGATCTCCCAGGCCGAGACTGTAAGATGCTTTAACTATTTTTCAGAGAGGGCCGGTGCCTTTTTTGCCTTAGGGAGAATAAAGCAGTCCCGAAATCCAGTAGCGATAGTGACGACCTCGGGAACCGCGGTGGCCGAACTTTATCCGGCCTGCATCGAAGCTTACTACTCGGGATTACCGCTAGTCCTCGTGACTGCCGATCGACCAAAAACTTTTCGTGGTACCGGCGCACCGCAAGCGATCGAGCAGTTTCCATTTTTTGGGAAACATCTCGCGGCAGAGTTCGATTTAGATCATCTCGAGCAACTTCCGGATGATTTAAAGATTTTAGATCGTGGTCCGGTGCATCTGAATCTCTGCTTTGACGAGCCGTTACTTTCAGTGAATCCAACCCCCTGGAAGCCTCAAGTTCGGGGCGGTTCATCGAGGTCGGTAGTTAAATCAGAATCGCCCGTACTGTTGGATTTTATAGCGCAGCACCGGTCTCCTATTGTGCTTCTCGGAAGAATCCCCGCGCCTGAACAAAAACCAGTAACTCAATTTTTATTAGAACTTAAAGCTCCGATATACGCGGAGAGTTTAAGCATGCTGCGCGAGGAACCTAAACTCAGTCATTTGATTTTACGCTCTGGCGATTCCCTACTTAAAGCTCTAGATTTTGATTCTGTCATTCGAATTGGATCAATCCCGACTACGAGTTTTTGGCGTGATCTGGAGAGAGACTCAAAGTTTTCGCGTATTCCTGTCCTTTCACTAAGTCCGGAAAAATTTACCGGTTTGGCGCGCGGCTCTACCCTTTTAAATCTCAACACAACTGCACTTCCCGCGGTGCAATTCAAGCACCCTAAAACAGATATGATCGTGGAGCGCGATCGAAGTCGCGCGGAAAAATTATCGCATCTGTTACTAAAATTTCCACGAGCTGAAGCCTCACTTATGGCGACTCTTTCGTCGATCATTAAAAATGACGCGTTCGTATATCTTGGAAATAGCTTACCGATAAGAGAATGGGATTTGGCCGCAGAGTTTTCACCGAATCGAAGGCGAATAGAGGCTAATCGCGGCGCTAATGGAATCGATGGTCAGCTCTCAACTTTCTTTGGTGCAATTGGAGAGGAATCAGATGCATGGTGTGTACTGGGTGATTTAACCACGATGTATGAAATGGAGGCTCCGGCTATACTCCCTCAGCTTGGCTTTAAAGGATCCATTCGCTTAGTAGTTATTAATAACCACGGCGGGAGAATTTTCGAGCGTTTGCCAGAGTTTAGAAATTTTCTCAGAGGCACCTCTGGTGCTGCCGCTATGATACAACCGCATAGCTTCTGTTTCGAATCGTGGGCTTCTCTCTGGGGCTTTGAGTATCTAAGCCTTAAGGAATGCTCAAATCTTAGATTGGTTGCGGATAAATTACCCAGAAACATTGTGCTCGAGCTAAATCCGGACGCTGATGAATCTGAGATGTTTTGGGAGGGGTACAAATCGCTGTAACTCGATTGGGTTGCGCTCAACGCGCAGTAAACTTATGCTATAGCCATGATCAAGCTTGAAACTATTTTCGGGATGCTCTTATTGATTTCCACAGGTATTGGCGGATCTCAGGCCGTAGCGGACGAACCTGTAACAGCTCAGCTGCTAAGTGAGTATTCATCCATCTCCTCCGGATCGGAGTTTCGAGTCGGAGTCAGTTTTCAGATCGCCTCCGGATGGCACATTTACGGAAAGAATCCAGGAGACTCCGGGCTTCCTACTAAAATAACAATCACAGCTCCGGAGGGATTCACAGTCTCCGAGCCAATCTGGCCTACTGAAGAACGGTTTGAACAGAGCGGCAACATAGTTACATTTGGATACTCCAAACCCGTTTTAATTCCACTTAAGCTTTCGGCTCCGACCAATTTAAAGGTCGGTGAGACTATTCCAATAAGTGCTGCAATATCGTGGCTGAATTGTAGCGCAACTTTGTGCGTGCCAAAGCGCGCAAAGTTTCAGTTAGAACTACCCATCTCCGAGAAACTTGGAGAAAGGCTTAACTCGG
>CAZJXY010000343.1:0-4557 GCA_964549925.1 uncultured Bdellovibrionales bacterium
TGGGTGGTCATCTCCGGGGATTCTTGGGAGGTTTTTAAAGTCTTGATCTGCGCTGAAAGCTGCACGATCACTTTCCTAGCGCGCGCGAGGGCACTTCTTCCGTTTTTCATACAATGTCCTGTAGGGATGTGCTTTGAACAGAGCGAATCTGGTATTAGTTTGACTCTGAACCGCACCTTGATTGTGCAGTCGCTACTTGCATACTTAAATTATACCACTCCTTGTCGTCGAGCAGTACATCTTTCGCCTCTTGAGAGGAGTTATCTCGCCTACCCCTCCACCGCCGAGTTGGACTTCAGAATCGACGATCGATCGCCACTACTTCCGCTGATTAAAACACTCATTCTAACGCTAGGTCGATGACTGTTACTGAACTTCGCCATCCTCCCCGATTGGAACATGGCACCACGCTCCGAATTCAGGCCAGCTAAGTGGTGTCTGATTCCGCTGAAGCGCTGTGTTTAGTAGGTATGTGTCCGGGTCGCATACCGATTGTTGAACTACCGTCTCTCCTAGTAACAAGGGTAACAACTTTGAACTAGACCCAGACAAAAATGGAGCCGATAGATCTTTGATCTTAGGGCGATGGGTTAAAATACGCGTCATCGTCTGGTAGCGCAGGTGCAGAGGGATTGCTTCTTGCCAATCGCATAGATTCAACTAAGAACATCGGCTTTGCGCTCTGCTTGGCCGAGTCTTCCAAGCGCTGCTGAAGTTTCGTAACTATTTCAGGGTATTGATCCGCGAGGTTGTTACTCTCAGTTGGATCTTTTGTAATGTTGTAAAGTTCACGCGCCGATGGAAGCGGTGTGCGCCAGATTAGTTTCCAGTCCCCTTCTCGAATTGCCCCGCGAAACGGCTCGACGTTATAGACTAGTTCCGTGCGCGGAGATGGCATACCTTTACTTATGGTAGGCCATACATCGAGGCCATCTATCGGCTTACCTTTGTTGGATACCGTGCCAGTCAGTTTTGCCAGAGTCGGAAAAATATCTACCATATGAATCGGTTGATCTACTTTCCCTGAGGAGATGTGGCCTGGCCAATTGGCTAACGCAACAACTCGAGTGCCGCCTTCATATAATGTACCTTTGCCTTCACGATACGGCCCGTTATCGCTCGGCAGCTTTAACTTAGACACGTCCATTTCGCCGGCGAACATCGCTGAACGGTTTCCGCCGTTGTCACTCTGAAAAATTACCAGGGTATTATCACGCATGCCGCGATGATCTAGCGCATTTAGTACCTTACCGATTTCATCATCCATACAGGTCACCATGCCTGCGTAGGTCCGACGCGTCTCGTCTTCTATCTTTTTGTAGAGATCGACGTATTCCTTCGGCGCCTGATAAGGGGCATGCGGCGCGGTAAAGGTGAGATACAAAAAGAGCGGAGTATTTTTGTCATGCTGATTAATCAGCCTCACAGCATCCTTACCGAGTAGCTGCGTTACATAGCCTGGCTCTTTGATCTTCCTATTGTTTTTATACCAATCCAAGACTCCATGCTCTTCATGGGTGTAGTAATCAATCTCTCCAAGAAGCGGTCCGTATTGATAGTCAAAGCCGCGCTGATTCGGCCAGTATCTTCGATCAGCATGACCGAGATGCCATTTGCCGACGATAGCGGTATGATAACCGGCTTCTTTTAAAGCCTGAGGCAAAAGCCATTCGTCAGTCGGTAGTCCATAGGTGTGTCCGCCCAAGATCACTGCGGTCTGCAAGCCATAGCGAAAGGGGTAGCGCCCCGTCATTAGCGCAGCTCTGGATGGGGTGCAAAGAGGCTGGGTGTAGAACTGCTCAAGCTCGGCTCCAGTAGCTGCCAACTTGTCCAGATTCGGGGTCTTAATATCTGAGCCATGGAACCCTACATCTTTCCAACCCAGATCGTCGGCAACGATATAAACTATATTCGGACGACTGGGCATGGCCATCTGAGCCTCAGCGGCACGCGTAACGGGGGGATTCTGCCTAGCGCTACAACCTAGGAGGAGAGAAAGAGAGATACCAAAAGCTATGCCATAAAATTTCATAAGTCACCCACTTCAATTGAACGCGATATCATAGGCCAGTACGGAAACTAAATTCAATAGAAGCTTTTCAATATCAGGGACACAACTACGCAGTGCCGTCTCGACAGAATCCTCGTTTTAACTTATTTTACCGAGATTAAATCTAACCGCTAGAGCAAGGGGTAATTATGAGAGCGCCTATTTTAAGCCTGTGCCTGATATTAACGCTTACTCCATTGGTTTCTACTCATGCAGAAGACCCGTGGAAATTTGAGTTTGTACCTTATATTTGGGCTGCCGGAATGGATGCTGACGTAACCGTGGGTTCACGCACAGCAGATGTAAGTGTAGGGTTTGATGATCTTTTGGATGCGACAGACATTGGCGGCGCATTTTTGGCTGTCACTCAGTATGAGCGCGTGGTTCTCTGGACCCAGCTCGATTATTTTGAACTGGATACTAACAATGTAAAAGGTTCTCCTGAGCGAATCAGAGCTGAATCTGACTCTCTCTTTTTAACAGCAGCGCTGGGGTATCAATTTAACACGTTTGGAGAGCGTTCAACCATCGATGTGATGGGAGGTTTCCGCTATTTGGATATGGAAAACAGCCTGACCGTTGCGAATCTTCGCTCCAAAGACGGCGGCCAGGAAATATGGGACGGGATCTTCATGCTTCGCCCAAGTTTTTATCTTACGGATACGATCCGCTTTAACCCGACGCTTTCAATCGGTACCGGCGATTCAGATTTGACCTATGAACTACAGCCTCAGTTTCAGTTTCAGCTGAATGATTCACTTGTGGCAAGAGTTGGTTACCGTAGACTGTATTACGATTACTCCGGGGACCACGGAAATTTTGATGGCTCCTTCCATGGGTTAATCGCTGGATTGGGGTTTGTTTTTTAAAGCTGATTCCTCAGTTCGACGCGATTTGAAGTCGGACAACAAAAATTTAAGCAGCCTCGCCATTTTGCGGGAAAGTTTTCGGAACGAGGAGTTTTGAGACTACTTATTCTATTAGTATTTGTCGTAACCTTTGCAGGCGTTGCCTACGCAGAGCCTGCGGCTCCAGACTTATCTCGAATGGTGTGGGTACCTGGAACAACATTCACCATGGGATCGGATCAAGATTATCCGGAAGAGGCTCCCGCTCACACAGTAAGTGTCGATGGCTTTTGGATCGATAAATTCGAAGTCAGTAACGCTGAGTTTGAAAAGTTCGTAAAGGACACAGGCTACGTAACGCTGGCCGAAAGAGCGGTTAATCCCGCTGATTTTCCAGATGCTGATCCAGATCTCTTAAAGCCCGGCTCGTCAGTATTTTCTCCGCCCAAACGGATTGTCGGATCTGATATCATGCAATGGTGGCGATACATACCCGGAGCAAGTTGGCGTCATCCCGAAGGTCCAGAGAGTTCAATTAAAGAAAAGCAGAATTATCCGGTCGTGCATGTGGCATTTGAAGACGCGCTTGCCTATGCGAAATGGGCCGGTAAAGAGCTTCCAACCGAAGCCCAGTGGGAACTTGCCGCGCTAAATCCGGGAACATCAGAGAGAGATTTTGACTATGAAAAGGAGAGACTAAAAGCCAATACCTGGCAGGGCAGCTTTCCCATACAGAACAGTAAAGAGGATGGATTTTATGGGGTCGCTCCTGTTGGCTCTTTTGCCCCAAATAAGCGCGGCATATTTGATATGATCGGAAATGTTTGGGAGTGGACGTCCAACTGGTATGTGCGTGGCCATGACAAAACCGAAGGGAAAAATCCAAAGGGTCCGGAAAGTTGTCACGGAGATACTATGTATACCCGCGGTGAAAAGGTGCGGGTTATAAAAGGAGGCTCTTTTCTCTGTGCGCCGAATTACTGCATGCGCTCCAGACCTTCAGCAAGACATGCTCAGGAGGTTGGAACTGGAACAAGTCACCTTGGGTTTAGGACGGTGTATAGGGGACGGAGCCCGATTATTTCATCGCTCTGCTCAGACGGCCTGGCTTCTTATGTCTCTGGGTCTTACCAGTGATCTTCTCCATTATTTCAATGAATTCTCTTTCTCCAAATGGTAAGCCCTACTTGGACTCGTTCTGGAGAAGTTGCGGCAATACCGGCTAAAATTGGGCTCCGTCCCTGATTTCCCATAGGTGAGCATGAGATTTTGGGAGCATCAATCTCCTCCCCAGTGGCTACCGACTAGCCGGAGCATCGTTTATGGCATAGCGTCTGCTAAGCCATAAACTCTGTACCTAGTTGAGCCCACCAGAGTGCCGATGCCGGTAGTGGTATTGATGCGGATTAGCTGGAGGGTCTGCCCGTCCGTTCCGTAGAGAGTGCCATTTGAAAACTCTAGTCCTTGAACGCTAGAGAAGCCGAGCGTGTTGGTAGCATGAACTTTTGTGCCAACGCCAGTCGTCGTATTGATCCGAAGAAGCCTATCCGTTGCCGCGTCCACGCCGTAAAGGATGTTGGCATTCGCGTCATAAGCCAGGCCGGAAAGATCTTGAATCGGTTGACCATCATGTGCCCAGATGAGGTTTGCCACTACGCT
>CAZJXY010000344.1:0-4553 GCA_964549925.1 uncultured Bdellovibrionales bacterium
AATAGTTCGACCGACCTCTGAGACAATCATTGGTGAATCGTTTTCAAAATGGGTCCAGTCGTACAGAGATCTCCCGGTTTTGATTAATCAATGGGCGAACGTGGTGCGTTGGGAGATGCGTACGCGCCTATTTTTACGGACAACTGAGTTTTTGTGGCAGGAGGGGCATACCGTCCACGCTGACATTGACGACGCCATGCGTGAGACCATGCAGATGTTAGAGGTTTATCGTGATGTTGCCGAAAACGTTTTAGCCGTTCCGGTCATCCCAGGCGAGAAATCAGCTGGGGAGCGTTTTCCTGGAGCCGTTAGGTCCTTTTGTATCGAGGCTATGATGCAGGATCGAAAGGCTCTACAGGCCGGGACGTCGCACTACTTGGGGCAAAATTTTGCCAAAGCTTCCAATATTAAATTTTTAGATCAAAATGGCACAGAGCAATATGCTCATACGACCTCGTGGGGAGTTTCTACTCGTCTGATCGGCGCGATGATCATGTCACACTCTGATGATGACGGACTTAGAATTCCTCCAAAATTAGCCCCAAAACATATTGTGATCCTTCCGATTACTCCGAAACCGGAGAGTAGTGAGCAGGTCTTGAAATTTGCCGATAATCTTGCGGCGGAGCTAAGAAATGTGCGCTATAACAATCAAAATATAGTCGTTCACGTAGATAAGAGAGATATCCGCGGAGGGGAGAAAAATTGGCAGTGGATTAAGAAGGGGATTCCAATCAGGATCGAGGTTGGTCCAAAAGATGTTGAGTCTAATGCGGTAATGTTGGCTAAGCGCTCGGACACACCAAGAGACAAGAGCAAAATATCGGTAAACGAATTAGCTGGCAAAATTCCGGGTATGCTTGACGAGATTCACAATAAGTACTTTGAAGCTGCCAAAGCCCATTTAATCAAGCATACGGTCTCGCATGTTCGGACCTTTGAGGAATTGACCAAATTTCTTACCCCAAAGAATCAAGATAAACCAGAAATGCATGGGGGATTCGTTAGAGGTAAGTGGTGTGATGCCGCAGCCTGCGAAGAGAAATTTGGATCGCTAAAGGCTTCGATTCGCTGCCTTCCGTTCGATCAAAGCAAAACCAAGGGAAATTGCCTTGCTTGCGGCGGGGATGCAGTCACCGATGTAATAGTCGGAAAGGCTTATTAATCCGAGGCCTCAGAAATCGACGCGTGTCCGAATCATCTCGATGATTGATTGAGCTTTTTCAGCAAAGAAAATGATGCGTTTGCCATGCCGGGTCTCTATTGAAACCACTTCCTGTGCCTGTGGATAGTACCACCAAGGCCCCAGAAATGAGTTTGGGCATAGCGTAACCGAACGGATTTCAGCAAGGGGGGTGGCCTTTACAACCATTCCGATCCCATAACTGACGCAGATCCAGTTTTCATCAATCGTAACTCTCACCGAATAGAAATTGACTACCAGAATGGTTAAAAGGACCAAACCAATCCATAGTGCTGGACTACGTGCAGAGAAGTAAAGTCCAAGTCCAAGTATCAATGCCGCAACGATATAAAGTGCGATCATTGAAAAGCTGATCTTCTTAAAGTCGAACCTAACCATGGTATAAGTGAAATAAGTTAGTTGAAGAGCGTAGAGAGTGCCAGGTTCTTGGGATTTGGGCAATCATGGTTACTCGACATTATCGCTTTGGCAGTTTAATCTCTGCCTTTGATGCGTAGATTATTTGATTTTTTCCTATTGCTGAGTGCTCTCTTTGGCTTGCGCGGTTCGGCCTTGGCCGAGCACCCATTGATTCTCGTATCAATTGCTCCCCAAAAATTTATTGTTGATTCTATCGCTAACGGTTTGGTTAACTCTGTTAGTTTGATCCCGGCCGGAGCAAACCATGAGACTTTTGAACCTGGAATGAGTCAGCTTAGCTTACTAAATTCCGCCGCAGTTTACTTTACGATTGGTCATCCTGATCTTTCATTCGAACGTCGCTGGATAGAGTACTTTGGTAAAGATTTGAAGGTTATCCCAACCGCTGTCGGCGGAAAAATGATTGATCATGACCCGCATGTGTGGAACTCGCCAAAGGTGATGGCCCAGATGGTCGAGATAATAGCTAGGGAGCTTGAGCTGATTTTGCCGGAAGGACGTTCTCAGATTGCTGATCAGGCTGATAAGTTACGGCACAAAATATGGGAAGTTGAAGAACAGGTTCGAATATTGCTTGCCCAGTCTAAACGAAAGGAGTTTTTTGTATTTCATCCCGCCTGGGGATACTTCGCTGACTTTTACGGATTGACTCAAATAGCGATAGAAGATCATGGCAAGGAACCCGGGGCTGGTAGGATCGGGGCAATAGTCGATCGAGTTAGGGCTGCGGGCATCGATAAGATTTTCGTCCAGCCGCAATTCCCAAAGAGCGCCGTAGAATTGATAGCTTCTGAAGCGGGCGTAGAGATAGTGGAGTCTGATCCGGCAAGTTATGACTGGGTGAAGAGCCATCTCGCCTTTGCTAAAGCTATAGCCGGAGTCGTTAAATGAGCACTCTACCACTTGCGATCGAAGTAGTAGGATTAAACGTCTCCATGCGTGGTCACTCTGTGCTTGAGGATGTTAACTTTAGCCTGGAGCAGGGAGGTTTCTTGGGTCTAATCGGCCCAAATGGAGGAGGTAAGTCGGTACTACTCAAGACATTAGTTGGGCTGATCTCGCCGCAGTCAGGGAGCATTAAATTATTCGGTGAATCGCTTGATCGCGCAGTTTCTATGGTCGGGTACGTTCCGCAGTTTGCAAAGTTTGATTTAGGGTTTCCGGTTAGCGTACTTGAGGTTGTTTTGATGGGTAGGTTAAAGCCAGGGTTCTCCGGCTTGGGGTATTCTGCAGCAGATCGAGCCAAGGCTGAAACCGCACTTCGACGCGTTGAGATGTTGGATTTCGCCTCCCGACAGATTGGAATGCTTTCAGGGGGGCAACTTCAAAGAGTCTTAATTGCTCGGGCGCTTTGCAGTGAGCCGAAACTTCTACTTTTGGATGAACCTACCGCTAGTTTGGATCAAAAAGTCGGCCCTTCTTTTTATGATCTGCTTAGTGATCTTTCAAAGGAGCTTACGGTTGTTTTAGTCTCACACGATGTCGGGGTAATCTCGCAACATGTAAAAACTGTGGCCTGTTTAAATCGAAAACTACATTATCACGGGACAAAGGAATTGAGTTCTAGCGTGATTGAGGAGGTTTATGGATGTCCGGTGGAGCTTATCGCACACGGACATGCACATCGTGTTTTACCTTCGCATGAGGATGAGTAGTCGGAGATGATTTTAGAGGCTTTGCAATACGAGTTCTTTCAACGAGCCGTGCTTGCCGCGGTACTTGCTAGTATTGCTTGCGGATTAATCGGAACCTTTGTTGTGGTAAAAAAGATCTCCTCGATTTCAGGAGGAGTCTCTCATGCGGCCTTGGGCGGAGTAGGCGTCGGGCATTTTTTCGGATTTCCACCGATGCTTGGCGCAGCTCTAGTCGCTGTCCTCTCATCTCTTGTTATCGGTCGAGCGCATATTCGAGATGACGAGAGCTTAGATACTTTGATCTCTATTGTATGGGCTTTGGGGATGTCTCTCGGAATATTGCTGATCTCGATTACGCCCGGATATGCCCCGGATTTGGGAGCATATCTCTTTGGTAGTATTCTATTAGTGCCGGAAAGTTATCTTTTGATTGTATCCTTATTGGACTGTCTAATAATTTTGAGTTTCTGGTTGTTTTACTCTAAATTTCAAGCAATCGCCTTCGACCAGGAATTTGCGAGCATTCGAGGCGTACCGGTGAGATTTTTTTTCATGACACTTCTTGTGTTAATGGCTTTGACAGTAGTGGTATTAATCAAAGTAGTCGGGGTTGTATTGCTGATAGCGCTTCTAACCATCCCGGCGGTCATAGCCCGGGGACTATCTCATAACTTAAGAAGCATGATGATAATTGCGTCTGGCGTCTCTGCAGGTTGCAGCTTACTCGGACTATTCGGCTCCTACTGGTTATCGAGTAAGTACTCGATCAACATCCCCAGCGGGCCCTTAATTGTGTTGATTGCGCTTGTCTTTCTAGTGTTCACCAAAAGCTGCGCCAGCCGTTGATCGACTTTGTGATTCGCACTTTGGTAAAACAATTGCTCGGTGCTGCATCAATCTGACCACTAACTGGACTATTTGGGTAAACGACTCCTGCTCGGAAAGACGAGCCACACTTTCTTCAGATAAACATGACTCAGCTAAATTCACTAATTTCCCCCCACTAGTATTAAGCGAATTCTTAAGTAGTAGATATACGGCGTGTGGTATGTATGTCCAGCGAACACTATGAGTCAGATCTCGAGAACCTACGGCAAAAAATGTTCCTCTATCTATCTCTCCAGCGAACGTCGGCTCGCCACCGATTACCTTTTGCCAAATCGACAAAAGATCATACTGCAGCTCGGCAAAGCGCACGCTACCTGGGACTTTAAATTTAAGGTCCAAAAGAGATTGAACAGATAATGGTGTCAGGTCTGAGGGCGAAAGGGGAGTGAGGCAATCAGTTTGTGCTT
>CAZJXY010000345.1:0-4551 GCA_964549925.1 uncultured Bdellovibrionales bacterium
TGGTTGGGCAACATTGCCCCAAGCGAAAGCACCCCTTCTATGATCGGGTAAAGAGCCCCCCTTGTCAATCTAAAGTTACCAATTCACTCTTGCTAACACCCTGAAATTACTATACTAACTCTAAACTATGAACTCATTAAGCGAAGCCCACCGGGAGATCCTTTGGAATGTAGGCTCGCTCGCCAACGTGGTCGTGATGTACGGATTGCTGGCTCTCTCCCTGGCGATTGGGGTAGCGGGGGTCTTCCGCAGAATCGAGCTTTGGAGTTCAGGGAAATTAGACTCACGCCACCTAGGGAATTGGAATAAACGTTTTGAGGATCTCTTTAATCTAGGGTTTGCCCAACAGCGGGTAGTTAGAGAGAAGAGCGCTGCTATTTTCCACACCCTAATATACGTTGGGTTTTTGATTTTACTTTTCACTACCACCATGGTCTTCATCGACCATGATCTTGGCATTCGAATTTATAAGGGCGAATTCTACTTAGCAGTTACAATTTTAAGCGACTTATTCGGATTGGGGCTGCTGCTCGGATGTTTGATTGCAGCGCATCGCCGCTTTATTGCGAAGCCTGATTTGCTTCATTCTGCTTTTCAGGATTGGTTGCTACTCGGAATATTAAGCTTATTAGTCGTGCAAGGTTTTCTGCTAGAGGGACTGAGAATCCACGCGACCAACGATATTTGGGCAAGCTACTCCCCTGTTGGATTTTTGGTGGCTAAGTTTTTTTGGGGATTATCCGAGCAGTCTAGCTCTGCAATTCACTACTTAATTTGGTGGTTTCATACCATTACTGTATTCGCCTGCGTCGCGATCTTCCCCTATTCCAAACTTTTCCACGTTCTCTCCAGCTCTGCCAATCTATTTTTTCGAGATTCATTCCGCCCGCGTGGAGCCTTAAAACACCCGGGGGATCTAGAAAAGTTGATGGATGGTGCCGAAGAGTTCTCGATCGGGAGCGCTACTATTAAAGATTACTCTTGGAAGGGATTACTTGATCTTGATGCCTGCACAAGCTGCGGACGTTGCCAAGATAATTGCCCGGCATATCTCTCTGGCAAGGCCCTATCACCAAAATGGCTGATACTTGACACTAGAAATCACGCCTTAGCGCTTAATGCCAAGGGACAGATGCAAAAGTCACGTCTCCCAAATTGGCTTCAAAGGATTGATGGCTTCCTTATCGAAAAACTTCTCCTTTCCGGGAGCGGACTGAGTAAAGATCCTGAAACTAATCATTTGGCGTATAAAAACCTCCAGCGCGCCAATAATACTCTGGTACAAAACTCTGCTCTAGCTCTAGGCGGATCCGCAGATGCACGAATTTCGGGAGAGGTCCTTGATCCTTCGGTCTTTTGGTCTTGCACAACTTGCATGGCGTGTGTTGAGGCCTGCCCGGTCGGGATTAATCACGTCGAGCAAATCGTCGAAAACCGCAGAAATATGGTATTAATGCAAGGTGAAGTCCCAAACGAAGCTCAGAAAACCCTTAAAGCTCTAGAGACTCGTGGTAACCCAATCGGAGCACCGGCCGATCGAATTAAATGGCTGGAAGGATTAGACGTGCCGATATTAAAAGCCGGCGACAAAGTAGATTATCTCTATTGGGTAGGTTGTGTTTCTGCTTACGACCCTCGCAAACAAAAGATTGCCCGCGCCCTTGTCACCCTGATGAAGCAGGCCGGGTTGAATTTTGGGATTCTTGGAACAGTTGAAGGCTGCAGTGGCGATCCGGCACGCCGGCTCGGAGAAGAGAATATTTTTCAAAACTTGGCCAAGAGCAATATCGAGGTCCTGCGCTCAATCTCTTTTACTACTATCGTAGCCAACTGTCCGCATTGTTTCCACACGATCAAAAACGAGTACCCAGATTTTGGAGACCTCGGAAACGGAAGAACTATTGAGATAGTTCACCATTCACAACTTCTTCGACGTCTTTTAGCTCAGGGAAAATTAGAATTGAAAGAGAACGCCGAGGAATTTACGTTCCATGATCCATGTTACCTTGGCCGCTACAATCAAGAATATGACGCCCCGCGTGAATCATTGAAACAGATAAAAGGATTAAAAATTCTTGAGATGGACCGCTCGCGTGAAAGGGGAATGTGCTGCGGGGCCGGCGGAGGTCACTTCTGGATGGATTTAAAAGTCGGTGAACGGGTGAATATTCTGCGTGCCGATCAAGCCGCCGAGACCGGAGCCTCGACCGTGGCCACTGCCTGCCCATTTTGTATGCAGATGATGGAAGATGGCGTAAAACTAACCAACAGGGAAGATAAGCTTACAGTCAGAGATATTGCTGAGGTTTTAGCGGCAAATTTAAAAACTGATTTGCAAAGATAACTCGCCAGTGCTGGGGGTTGATGTCTCTCTCGTAACTTCTGATCGAAAAAAAACTAAGGGCGAAGTTTTCACTTCGCCCTCTAGACTTCACGCTTATAAAAGCGATCAATCTTAGTTCAAAACAGCTTGCTTTAAAGCTTTAGCTGCTGTGAAACGAATTCTCTTCTTTGGTGGGATAGAGATCGGCTCACCAGTTGCAGGATTGCGGCCCATGCGTGCCTTGGTGCGACGAACATAGATCTTTCCAAGACCGGCAAGTGGGATCTTATAACCCTTCTTTAGCCCTTCTGTTAAAAAGGCGGCGATGTCGGTCCAAACTTCACGAGCTTCTGAACGCTTAGGAAAACCACAGAACCCTCTCACATGCTCAAGAAACTCACCTTGAGTAAAGCTCAAGGAGTTCTTGTTCTTAGGAGCGTTCACTTTCCTCATTTTCGGGAGCTTTTGTGCTACCGGCTTTGCAGCTTTTTTTGCGGCTTTCTTTGTAGCCATAGTTTATTTTTCCTCTACCAATTAATGTATGGAGATTAAGTTTATTTCTTCGAATCCGGTGTTGTACTCTTAGAGAAATGTCCAATTTTTGGGCATTTTTCGTTAATTTCCTCCCCCGGCATGTGGGAATATAAAGACCAAAGATTAGGAAATCAACGGTAAAAGTGAGAAAAACGCGCTTTTTTACGGAATTCGACGTTTAAGTGTATCCGGTGGGTAATGGACCATCCTCTTTTACCCCGTTATTCACGTAGAATCGCTTAATCTTTGCGTTCGCTTCCACCCCGCCGCGCAGACGATTTAATGATTCCCAATAATCATGGGAGCATTGATCGATTAGCGCTTGCGCTCCGGGAATTTCAAACTCCCGCATCACTTCGGCCATTAGGCTTGCAAAAGGATATTCCTTAAGCTCTCTAAACTGTTCATAAACACGCCTTAAACATGGGCCAAAGAGCTCTGTGGCATTCTGAACTCCGAGCTCTACTAATACCCTCGCACGTCGGCTTGCCCGAAGGTATCCGTTCTCGTTAATTAGTTTTTCACATTCCCCCAGGAGTTGATTAAGTCGCTCCTCTTGCTGATCGCTAGAAATCAAATCGTTTTTGATAGCTGCTGGATCAAAGTTTTCGATAATCCCATGTAAAAAGAGCACTGTCTCCTCACGAGTGGGGGAGGTCATAGCTGTTGATTTCTGCTCCAAGCGCATGAAATAACCGGAAATTTCAAGATCGATAACGGCCATCTCCTGGTCTGAGTACTCTATAATCGGCTTAAAATCAGGGTAAAACGCGTCGCGGCAGGACTCGCTGACTACAGCCAAGACATGCCCCTTGGGTTGAAGGAGCTTCAGTCTGTGCCAATTAAGCTCGGTATGCGCTCTCAGAAAGCGAGCGTTGGTTTCGGCATTTTCAGCGATAAAGGCATCACGGTCAGCCAACAATTCTATATTGAATTGTGCAACTAGTGAATGAACAACACTTAAATTTAGGTTGAGTGCCGATGCATTTCTTCGCATAAGCTCAAGCACGTTATATTGAGAGTCAAGAAGTAACTGACCAAAGACCGACTTTAGAAAACTTCTCGGCGTGATCCCTACTTTGTGTAGCATAATAGGGCTAAATGGCGGAGCGCTAAAATCAACCGCTGGTATCTGCGCCGTAGTGGAGAGCTCCATGATCAGTTGGCCCTCGGGACTGGCGATAGAATCAATCATCACAATATCTGGCTTTAGCTTTTCAAATGCCTGATTAATCAGCTCTACCCCTGTCTCTGAGAAGTGCTTTTTTAGGACTACAAGGCTGATTTGGAGTTCCGGGTCTCCGGTTTCTACCGTTTCATACCAAGCATCCCGCGAAACGTTTGGCCGATTGACCTGCTCCGCAATTTTATTCTTATGCTCTCCGTTTGAATCTTGATTCATCGTAAAACCTAACTCTTTTTAATACCTTGGGCTTTGGGCTATGATCGCAAGAAAACCCAGTTTTTAAGGGTATATTAAAGGTTATGCTTAATTATTGCCGCAAAGTATCCTGGATTATTAACCGGATTTTTCAGGCGTTCCTCAGTCAATTTTCATGCAAATTCGGCCTAAGGTGCTGGCTGGCTAAATCTCTCCTGCGGACGGCTCTGGGTGTATGTCTAACTATTGAATTAGCCGCAGCGCTCCCCTATTCCTCACCTCAATACGAGATCAAACTGGACATCCCCAGCGG
>CAZJXY010000346.1:0-4547 GCA_964549925.1 uncultured Bdellovibrionales bacterium
GCCGTTGCATATCGCGCTAGCAACCACGAATTTTGACAATACATCAGAGCGCAATCAGGCACTGCTTGAGAGATTTACAATCCAACGCCACGCCGTTGAGTTGAGTATTGCACAGGGCTGCGAGATGCTCCGAAAGAAAAGAAATCAGAATGTGGATCCACGCGAAATTGGCCCCAAAATGGAGTTAGATCAACTGCTCGCTCTTTCCGATACTGTAAGAGGAAAGGGCGAACATCGAATTAAAATAAGCCCGGTTTTTGAGGCGGCGATTTCCTTTATACACAAGAGATATAATGAACTAGCGAGAGTCGATAAGCAGTCACATGAGGCTGACATTTCCAGTCGATCTCTTAACTTTCTCAGCATGATTGCGCAGGCCTCTGCACTATTTGATAGACGCTGGGCAGTTAATTGGTCCGACCTAAAGGCACTGCGCTATCAATTAGTCGATCCGACTAATAAGCAGCAGCAAGCGATCTTTGAAAATACACTAAATGAACTGAACCAAGTTCATGCCAGAACTCCGATGTTCGGCCGTGCGATGGAGTATCTCTCGCAAGTTGGAGATATGCTTGATCAGATCGAAGATTCGAAAATTAAAAGCCTTCAGGCAGTGAGCTCACTACAAGAAGTTTGCTCAAACGTTAATCAGTTGCGAGCTGGTCTTCCGAGTAGCTCTGATAGCGCACTAGCTGCGATGCTGTCTGAGACATGCGAAATCGTTCAGGGTAGAGTTGCAGCAATACTTGATAATTAATGTTTAGACGGAGTTATTTAAGGTGCTTAGCGCAGAGTCGGCACATAGCAAAGTCATCGGGAGCGCTGTTCGATCCGAACAAGCAGATCCACTTGAACTGGGCTCAAGCTACTCGCAACCGAGCCTAGTACGGTTTGCTAGAAATTTGGGTCTGAGTTTCACGTCACTACCGCCTGATCAATTAGGTGCACTAATCGCTGCACACAACATGAGTCAGTATGTCGAAAAGCTTCGAATACCAACCGCCAAGAGGATTGATGATGTAGCGAAGAAGATCCTGGTAGAACGGGAGATTGAGCGGGTTTTACCCAAAACCAGCTACGAGCGCGGGGGAGAGCTGGTTCCATATGTGGCTGATGATAAAACTCGAGCTGATATAGACTCGGTAGCCGAAATGGCCTGGATAGATTCATCGGACCTTGCTTTAGGAGAGGAATGTGAAGAACTGCTTCTTTATAACATTGTACAGGGAAATTTACAGGTTGATCGGTTTATAGAGTACACATACGAACCAAGAAAAAGTGATGAACTGACAAAGCTTCGCGAACTCATTGAACAGAGCGCTAACCCACAGTACGAGCGACAGCATGCTTGCGTATTACTAGATACCTCGGGATCTATGGATGGAGCAACACTGACGGTTGCTAAGGGATTTGCCATAGCATTCTTATATGACGCTTACTGTAAACGATCGTTGCTAAGCTTTCGAAGTTTTACTGAATACACCGGCGAGCCGACAACAGCGTTGGGGGAGATACAGTTCTTCTCCTTAATTAAGGAAGTTATTCAATTACGAGCAGGAGGGGGAACGAATGTAAATGGAGCGCTTCAAAGCACATGTCGCAGTATACTCTCCGATCCTGATTGCAAGCACGCCGATATACTCCTCATAACGGATGGGGATGAGGCACCACTTACTAGCCCGTTAGGCTCGGTAGGATTGCATAGCTGCATTGTGCGTGAAGGTGGAATCAACGCCGCTGTCTGCGATAGATTAAAAAGTTGGAGCAAAAATTACTTCGAATTTTCACCATCACAGTTTTCTGAGTACTTATCTCTCTCTCAGCATCAGTACCATCAAATGGGGGCGGAGCTAGGTGCGGCTTTCTCCAAAGTTGATAACGCGCGATCGATCGATGAGTTTCTCGCGGCGCGGGAGCTGCTGCAGCATGGTGCCAGTGAGGCACATGCCTTGGCGCTCTATGCAAAGCAACAAAACGCTATGGTTCTCAGCGCAGAGTTTGGCCGACTTGCCTCAGAAGCAAACAGTATGGCCGAAAGTCTTGAGGATGAGTCAAATATTATTAAAAGACTGGGCCTGCAGCGGGTGTTGCAACTAGATTCTGAACTCGCGGCTGAGGCTGAGAAAGAGCGGGACATGACGGCAGCGCTTGATCAGCTACAACAATCTCTTAGCGCGCTAGAGGAGCAATCAAAGAAAAATTCAGATATGCCAGCCACGCAGGAGAGAGAGCAACCAACACAGCAAAATGAAAGCAACGGAAAGTCACGGGATAAAATAGAAACAGCTAATCAGGAACAAAGCAACGATAACAAGCTAAGTTTTTGGCAGCGAGTAGTCCGAGATTGTAAACGTATTTATTCAAAAATAATGTCCAAATCGGGAAGGTAATTATGAAGCAAGACATCTCCCATAAAATTAGCGAGACCGCTGATAACCTACGCTCTGTGTTACTACCAAGGACGGATCGAGAGCTGATCTGCAGGGACCGGCTGGCGAATGCCCCCGAGAAGCTCTCCTACCAAGAATTACTCGAAGTCTTGACTCCCATACGCGAGATATTTGGTGAGAACGGAACAGTTGAACCCGATACTGTTAAAGTCACCCGGGAAGCCGTGCTTGCCTGGTGTAAGAATAATCAGGCTATGTTGGTTAGCGAGCAAGATAATTACGAAAAACTAAGACAGCTATTTTATCTGTTGCCATGCAGTGCGGCGGAGCGATCCGCGATCTACAATCCAATTAGTATAGAGCTTGCCTCTCTGGTTAACGGAAAGCAGGCTAAACAGTCGGCTGACCAAAGAGATACTCTAGCGACACCTAAAGCTGAGGGTGTTCAGTCGCCCCAGAGACAGTCGGGATTAGTCTGGCATCGTTCCGAACCAGCGTCCAGTGCGCCCGTTAGCACCGCCGAAATATTGAAGCATATCCAGCCCGCGACTCAAGCCGTTGCGCCGAGCAACTCAGAAGACAGCCTCTTAGACCGAGTAAATGCATTTTTATCGCAGTGGAGGGCGAAGATTCCAGAACCAACATTGGCTCTAGGTTTGCTGATTGTACTAGCCAGCGGCGGGGTAGGTTATCTTTCGCGAGGATCTTTTTTAAGACGATCGGGCGATAATGACCAGGCAGCACCGGCCTCGATCGAAGTTTCGAATATAGAGCCGTTAACCACCATCAATATCTCTGATGAGTATAAGGAGTTGTGTAACCAAGAATTTGACTCCCGTGAGTGGTCGGTTTCGGAGCAACGTTATGATGATGGTTCCCGCGAGGTTCATTTTCGAAACCATACTCCAACTGTAAGGACGGAGCTAGATGGATATCGTGATCCTTACCCAGAGGTGATTGTTACCTATGTCGGGCAAGGAAACCAAGGACATCGTGTTAAGCAGGATGGATTAATATTCGATTATACTGAACTTGCCGGCTCGTCCCCATCGCTTGCTAGGATTGCCAAATTAGCCACCTTATCTAGTGGGAAAGTAGCAAAGCTCTGTCTGGATGGAGACATCCTAATCTTCTCATATAACGGGGTTGTTTCCCTCTTTTCAGCCGAGGAAAAAATTGTAATTCCCAGCGACGAACCTCCGAATTCGACTACTGGTCTTCGTTGTGACACCTTGGTCTCCCGTGTTCGTCGCAATACGTATTATCTAAATTCATCGAGTCAGTATAACGGTCGTGTGGGATATATACATCGAGTGGAGCACTAGGCGATGGTCGAACCATCTAATATTAATACTGGCTTTTCTCGGGGTTCAGATCCGAATACCACCGCTGCAAGCGCTCTGTCCTTGACCGACGCAAAGTTTTCCTCGCGTGGCGTCCCCGGCCCATACAATACCTTCAGTGCGATTAGCTTCAATGAAGGACGGCAGATGGCGCACAGCATCTCGAATAAGCAGGCGGCAGAGCAGCTTAGAACTATCAAAGGTGGCACCTATCAGTTAGATTTTCGTAATTTAGTAAAACTAAAAGCACTGGAGTTTGCAGGTTTAGTTGAGGTCTATTCTAAATCAAAAGCGGAAGGTAATTGGATAACTAACCCCATGCCAGATCTCCCGCCAATGTCATATAAAGATGCTATTTCTGAGTATCGCCGTCTGACCCAAGTGGAACATGGAGTGTGGAACGATCTTAAAATTCGGTTTGGTAATTTTAAAGCCGCTGATTCGAATGATGCAGGAAAATCGGGCTGGAAAGTAGCGCTAGATGGCTTTTCTGTCGGGGATGCCCTGCTCAGCACGCTTGAAAGAGGTACTTATCTCCCGCGAGAGGTTTGGAGTCGACTGATTCACAATCGTTCATGTCGATATAATGATTGGGTTCGACTAGATGAACTCAGAAGGATACTCCCATCACTTGAGAACCCGCTGCAAACGATAGACCGATATGAGCGAGAAATATCTTTTATCGAGCGCCGCAGAGAACAGTTAGCAGCAAAAATGTTCGGACCACTTCGGACTCAATTAAATACGGGCAGCGACTACATGAGGTACGCTCGTGAACGAGACGAACTTGAAGGGGTAATATCGAAGAGAAAAA
>CAZJXY010000347.1:0-4547 GCA_964549925.1 uncultured Bdellovibrionales bacterium
CCAGCGATAACAGATTTTGACAGCAAAACCTGTTATCGCTGGGTATAGTTTATTTTTCCTCGTGAGGGTACGGCACCCCGCGCTTTAAGACTTGATCGGCGGTCCATTTACAGGCCATCCATGTTCCTAGAAATGCAGCCGCACCGATTAATGGATTCAAAGTGGCTGTTGATGCGTAGCTTCCGGCTTTAAGGCCTGCGGCAAAACTACCGTTTAAAGTTCCCCAATGTCTGCCAACATGCACGGGATTGACCTCTTCTGGATCAACATCGGCTTTTGCCGATGCCTTTTGCAACATGCGTTTACTAATCACAAAGCTCGCAACCAAATAGGTGATGAAGGCGGGGATTAGGTAGCGATTGAATTGCCACTGATCCTCCTCTGCAAGAATATTATTCTTAGCGTTACTTGAGGCCTGCCACTCTTGGTAAAGCATTACCGGCGGCATGGCACGAGCCAGGTTGTACCACCAATCGGAATCGAAGCGTTGAAAGTCTTGGTGATGACCCAGTTCGTGAGCCGAGATTGATCGCACGTTTGAGTATAACACTGCGGTTTGAGTCATCGGGTTGTAGTAATCACCGCGGCTAATCTCGGCGAAAAGTTCACCCATAAATGTAGTCGGGAGTCCTACAAGAATGCGGGCGGCTAACGGATTTCTTTCAACCACTTTAGGATCGTTAAATAGTCTGGCGCAGTCTTGAAAGACCGCGTTGTGGTTGATCCGAACGTATACGTCCTTTAGTTCCGGATTGGACTCAAGCATAGCGACCACGGCTTTGGCCTCCTCTTCGTCTAACCCAGCTCCATAGTCCGAATCCCAAAATAAAATTTTACCAACACACGAAAAAACACTGCCAATTATCCTGCTTGGAAGAAGGTCTTCATCCTTCACGATATGGTAGTTATCAGTAACTATCTCGAAATTATTCGAGAGATCAGCGCTCGAAACATCGAGATCAGCCTTGGTTTCGATCACTAGCTTTGGTCCGTCGTCGATTATTTTCTGTGCAACTTTAGATATCGGCTTAGTCGGCAGAGTGGTGTGATTGACCTCGAGGTCGGTTGGAATTGGGTAGATCTCCCCGGCTCGATCCTCCTTTTTCCCGGTTAAAAGGTAGATTGGGGACATCACCAGCGCATACAGTAATGCTCGAGTAAGGCAGCCACGCTTTGATTTTGAGCCGAGAGTTAAATCTGCGTTGCCAGCTGAGAATGATGCGCTTGAGAGCAAGTCGGTGGTATCAATGCTTGCTCCAGTTTCTCTGGAGGTAGAACAACCCGATGAAAGATTAGGCATACAACTACAAGGCGGATAACCGCATCCTTTGACCGCTTGGGCCAAAAATTCCGTCTCGTAGATAGCCTAACCATCTTCTAGCAGAAGCGTGCGAGTTAGCCGAAGAGTTTTTAACCAGGTATTTTTCTAAGGATTTAAGGGTTTTCCTCGGGGTTGGGCGAGGAATTGCCATCTTCAGGCACGTTTGCAGCGGCAGCACGTTCTATAGCGATCTGCTTTTTCAAACGCGGAATCTCAGGATCTTTTGAATTTATCCGCGCGAGCTCAACCAGCTGCTTTTCGGCCAGATCCAAGCTTCCAAGCATGATGTCTGAGTTAATTAGCAAAAGCGTAGCTTCTCGTTTAATTGATTGGTCTGCTGAGGCACTTAACAGCTCCTCCGCCAAAACGTTCACCTCTTTCAAATCGCCCTGGTCAGAGAGCCGATCCGTCTGCATTAAAATCGCCTTAGCCAATTCGATTTTAAGTTCGGGAGATGTTGGATTGGCAGAAAGTGCATCGCGCAAAGCTTTCACTCCAGCAGCCTTATTCCCAGCTTGGAGCTCAAGGTTAGATAACATTCGGAGAGCCACAACATCTGAGGGATTGCTGGCCAAGGCACTTTGGAGCTCCACTCTTGCTTCGGGCTTTAGATCCTTTTCAAGGTATAGCTTTGCAAGCTCCAGATGAGCAGAATCAATCACTCCTCCGATTCTGCGAAACCAAATCGCATCTTTGTAAGCATCTATGGCCTCGTCCTTTTTCCCCAAAGCGTTCAGTACATGAGCCTTTTCCAGATGCACCTCGGCGCTTCCTGGCGTAAGCGCGATGGCCTTGTCAAGGAGCGCTAAAGCTTGGTTACTCTCTCCCTTTGCCTTAAGTACTAGGGCTTTCAAAAGATATATTTTAGGTTCAGAGGCGATTCTTGAGAAGCGCTCTCTTGAATCCGAATCGATCAGCTTGATTTCATGATATAAGAGTTTTAGCGCTAAATCGGCATCTCCCTTCTCCAAGGCGTCGAACGCCGGATGCAAGAATTCGGGGAAAAATGCTTTTCCAATTGAAATTTGACTCTGCCCTTCAGTCGAGTTCGGAATCTCGCCATAGCTCGATCGGACTGGAGCACAGCAAAGGCAGATAAATACGACCGTCAAAATCCTAAACATAGGAATGGTGTTTTCTCGTACTGTTCGAATTTGTACAAGCATCCCGGGTATTTCTACCTTTTAAGCGGGCTAACCCGTTGGTATTCCGCAGGGTTTTTTGCCTGTACAGTTTTGATCCCTTTAGCGCTCGTTAGCATCCTAAATGAGGCTGTTCGAGATTTGAGAACCCTCAGAGATAAGATTCCAATGGTAACACCGGATAAGCGAAAGGTTTTGGTCGTTGATGATGAACCAGGAATTAGAGACTCGTTACGCCTACTCCTAGAAAATCATTATCAGGTGTTGGTGGCTGAAGACGGCGATGCAGCCTTGAATCTGGCTGAAAAGGAAATCCCGGATCTTGTACTTTTGGATCTGATTTTGCCAAAGATCGATGGGATTGAGACCCTAAAGGCACTGAAAGCTAAGCTCACTCAGATACCGGTAATCATTCTTACGGGTACTACCACCGTGAAAACGGCCGTTCAGGCGATGAAGTACGGTGCGATTGATTACCTGAATAAGCCCTTCAACGTTGAGGAGCTTCTAGGATTAATTTCAGATACCCTTCAACTAAAAGACGCGAGAGATACCGCCGTGTCCTCAGGCGCAGTCGTAGTTAATCCCGAAGCGTGCAGCGGAGATTTCGGTCCGATGGTTGGAAAGTCCCCACAGATGACTGAGCTATTTCAAAAAATTAAGCAGGTGGCTGAACGGGACACCACAGTTTTGGTAACGGGAGAATCCGGTACGGGGAAGGAGTTGGTCGCCAAGTTAATTCATGACAATAGTTCGAGGAAGGCTGGTCCTTTTGTCCCGATCAACTGTGCCGCCATTCCTGAGACCTTAATCGAGTCGGAACTGTTTGGTCATGAAAAAGGATCTTTTACAAACGCGATTGATAAACGCGTCGGATATTTTGAATTAGCCGATGGTGGGACTCTGTTTCTAGACGAAATCGGAGAACTAAGTCTCTCGGTACAAGTAAAAATTCTTAGATTCTTGCAGGAACAGGAGTTTTATCGAGTCGGAAAATCGAAGCCGATAAAGGTAAACGTGCGAATAATTGCGGCAACAAATCGCAATTTAGAGGAAGCCATAAAGCAAAAATCCTTCCGCGAGGATCTCTATTACCGCATCAATGTAATAGGGTTTCATCTTCCACCGTTACGTGATCGCTTCGAGGACATCCCGGCTCTGATTGGTAATTTCGTGAAGCGATTTTCGTCAAGCTATAAGGGTAAGGAAGTTGCTTTTGCTCAGGAAGCGATCGATGCGTTAGTTCAGTATAACTGGCCGGGTAATGTACGCGAACTGGAGAATGTAGTTGAAAGTTTGATCGCGCTTTCGCCGAAAGATCAGATTGGATTGGAAGATTTGCCCGATAGATTGCGGGGGAAAGTGTCCTTCGATAATTTAGCTAGTCAGGTAGCTCCGGGCAGTCTGGGTTTTGAGGAAGCCGAGAAGCGTTTTGAAACCGAGATAATTCTAAAAGCCTTGAAGAAAACTAACTATGTTCAAACCAGAGCGGCTGAACTTTTAGGAATTAGTCGGCGGATTCTCAAATATAAGATGGATAAATTGGGGATTTCTGATTCCCCGCCCGGGCAACAGAATTAGAGTTACCTTATCTTTGAAACTGTGCCAATAATTTGCTCGTGGCATTTCGTCTCAAATCGAACAAAGCAAAGTCATCGCAGGCCAAAAATGGAGGCGGTGGATGTTTTCTAGTGGTGTTTGGAGGTATCTTCACTCTTTTCGGGATTGGATTTCTCTTCCCGCTCTTTATCCTGCCAACCTTACATATAATCTCTGCACAGCAATGGGTTGGAACCCAGTGTGAGGTGATCTCCAGTGGTGTAAAGACACACGATTCAGATGACGGCGATACCTACAGTATTCAGGTGTCTTATAAGTTTGATGTGGAGGGCCGGGCATATCAGGGCGATCGCTACAATTTCATGACTGGCTCGAGTAGCGGCTACGACGGAAAGAAAGCCGTGGTTGACAGGTTGTCTCCGGGTACAGTCTTTACCTGTTACTACGATCCGGAGAATCCCAAAGAATCGGTAGTTGAAAGAGGGTTTACTTGGGAGTTGCTCTTGGGATTAATCCCGATGATC
>CAZJXY010000348.1:0-4545 GCA_964549925.1 uncultured Bdellovibrionales bacterium
GAACCCGCGACCTCACGCGTGACAGGCGTGCGTTCTAACCAACTGAACTACAGCTCCAAATTGTGTGTCCTTGAAACTTAGTTCAGTTGGTTAGAACGCATCATGGCGTTCGCCCCATTTCTGAAAAGGTTCGCAAGCGAACCTTTTGTAACTGAACTACAGCTCCAAATTGCAATTCACTAAAGCTCAAATTTTTAACTGAACTAAAGCTCCAATTTTGCCCCGCGACCGTACTCTAAAATTTATCTCAGAGCAAGAGCCCTGACAGATAAAAGTTAGTCATTTCAATAGGTAAGTACCGGTTCTAACTACGTTCGGCAAGGACGCCTTCGACATATTGTCGATACTGGCACTTCGGCATCTTTTCCACCCACCCCCGCAAGGCGTCCTTAGAAACGTACCCCCGCCTAAGCGCAATCTCCTCCGGACAAGAGATCTTAAGTCCCTGGCGCTTTTCCACTACTTCAATAAACGAAGAGGCCTCCTGCAGCGCAGCACAAGTTCCCGTATCAAGCCAGGCTGCACCTCGGCCAATCGGGATAACCTTTAACTGTCCTGACTTCAGGTAGTGGACGTTTACATCTGTAATTTCAAGCTCCCCGCGAGCTGACGGTTTTAATTCCTTTGATACTCTTACGACATCGTTATCGTAAATATAAAATCCAGGAACGACATACTTTGACCTTGGATTTTTTGGCTTCTCCTCAATCGAGATTGCCTTTCCATTTTTGTCAAATTCGATCACCCCAAAGTCTTCAGGGTTAGTTACCGCATATCCAAAAATTGTCGCGCCGGCCTTATGTGCGGCAACGGCCTCGGCATAGCCAAATCGCCCGTAAAATATATTGTCGCCAAGTATTAATGTCACCGCATCCTTGCCGATAAATTTTTCGGCCAAAATAAAAGCTTGGGCAATACCCGCAGGCTTTTCCTGAATTATAAACTCTAAATTAAGTCCCCATTGCGTGCCGTCCCCTAAAAAGTTCTTTAGAGTTGGGGTATCCTTCGGAGTTGAAATTACACAGATATCCTTAATGCCACTCAACATGAGCGTAGATAGCGGGTAGTAGATCATTGGCTTATCAAAAACGGGGAGGAGCTGCTTACACACTATGTTTGTAAGAGGGTAGAGACGGCTTCCGCTGCCGCCTGCCAAAATTATTCCTTTCATTGGCCTACTCTAATAAAATATCGCATGGAATGTCTACCTTCCTTGAGAGGTTGGCGGCTATCATTGAAGTTATGCCGACGCCGCTCCTGCCAGTCCAAGCTCTGCAGCTATTTCTCGCATGCTTAAAATTACATTGGAAATGTGTGGAGTAAGTTCAATACCAAGCTCGGCTGCCCCCAATTTTATATCGTCACGGTTACACCCTGCGGCAAAGTGCTTATCTTTCATCTTTCTTTTGACCGAGTCTGCCTCAAGCGTAAAAAGACTCTTATCCGGACGTACCAAGGTGGCCGCAGTAATTAGTCCGGTCAATTCATCGACCGCAAAAAGTGCTTTGGCCATAAGGGATGTGCGCGGAGTGTTAGTGTATAGAGCGTGTCCCATGATCGCCGTGCGAATCTCTTCGTCGTATCCAGCTTCTGCCAGTACTCGATTTCCAAAATAGGGGTGACCATCCGGCGGTGTTGGATCAGGGTGTTGCTCATAATCGAAGTCGTGTAACAGGCCGGCAATCCCCCAACGCTCGATCTCTTCCGCTGAGCAGTTAAAGTGCTTAGCATACCATCGCATCCCAGCCTCGACTGAGAGGCTGTGCTTAATTAGGCTCGGGTTTTTGGTGTACTCACTAAGAAGAGCAAACGCCTTCTCTCTTGAACTACTCATTTTTTACCTCATTACTGTTATTCGTTTTCGCAAAAGCGATCTGATCATTGCTGTAGATCTGGAACAGCTTAAATAATAATGTCGCTGTTGCGCTCTCTGAGATCTTTCTAGCTGAAATTTCGGAGCTAAAGCTCTGATCCGGAGTAATTATCTTCACACTCACATCGTTATTGAGATTAGAAGTTGCATCAGATAGGGAAAAGAGATTCGCCTCTCGAATCAAAGAGAGCAGACGCTGGAGCTTTGATCTTGAGCTAACAAGCGTCTCATCCCCGAGATCGGTTTTGAGATTCGAAGGAATTACCTCCTGAGCTGCGCTTACTTTCCAATTAATCCCATGATTCGGACTAGAAACGGAGAGTTCAACTTGAGTTAGCGGATCAACGCTTGTGCCCGCAGCCAATTTGTCATTCGATGTTACTGTATGAGCTCTAAGCTTCTGGACTGCCAGTGACTGCTGTTCCAAATTGCCGAGCCAAGTATCAAATTTCACCTGAAGATCACTACGAGTCGGAGCGTAAGAGATGTTAATCTTGATTATTGCAAGCACTGTCAACAAGACAGTTGCGATTTTCGCTAGGAGACGCATAGGCAATAGGTTTAAGGATGAAAGATCTAAATTGCAAGTTTAAAGTGGTTTAATTCTAGCTTTTGCCATTTCAAGCAGCTGCTCTTTAGTGTTCAGCTCAGGGTTATCAAGCACCGCCTCGTGCAGCTCTTTTAGGATACTTCCAAAAATCGGACCAGGCTTTAACCCAAGTGCAATTAAATCATCGCCGCGTATCGTAAGGTTCGCAAACGGGGCGGACTTAGCTCTCTCGTTTTCGAGCTTGACCTTGGCGTTAAACTCAACGATTGCTGCATCAATATCTCGCTCCTGAATCTTCGCACCCAGAGAGTCCGCACGTTTAAATAGCACCCAGTCTTCCAATTCCGTATTCAGGTCTTTGATTAGACGTCTAATCCCCGGCGGTCCGCACTCAAGCGGTCGCATGTGGTGTCTTACTAAGAGTGAGACTTTGGAGATCTCATCATTAGAAAACTTAAACCTTGTCATAATCTCCTCGGTCATCTCTGCCGAATTAACTTCATGTCGGTAGAAATGCCGTCTTCCGTCGTCACCTATAGTTAATGTTGGAACCTTGCCTAAGTCGTGAAATAAGGCAGCCAATCTCAGGTGCTTATCGACCGGACAGTTTTCAATTACTGCAAGCGTATGCTCAAAGAGATCAAAGCGGTGATATTCGTTCTGCTCAAAGCCAACGGTGGAGGAAAATTCAGGGAGAATTTCTGAAAGTAGTCCAAGCTGGTGAACGGCACGGAAAGCATTGCTAACTGAAGGACAAAGCAAGATTTTAACCAACTCATCTCGAACCCGCTCCACGCTCACATCATGGATCGAAGAGACAATTCGTTGAGCTGCCGCAAATGTTGCAGTCTCGATCACCCGCCCCGATGCCGGACCAAAACGAACCATTCGCATCAAGCGCAGTGGATCCTCGCGAAATCTTGTTGCGGCGTCTCCCACGGCTCTTAAGATATTTTCCTTTAAGTCCTTGTGGCCATGGTACGGATCAAGCAATTTCCCGTCCGCAAGCGAATAGGCCAAGGCATTGATAGTAAAATCGCGACCAGCTAGATCTTCTGAAATAGTTTGAGTAAACGCCTTGTCCTGATCTAGTGCTGAGATACCAGGGCGACGAAAGGTGGTAATTTCGACATTTGCGCTGTTAACAACAGCGGTTATTGTTCCATGTCGTTCACCTGTCAGGATTGAATGAATTTTAGCCGATTCTAGACGCTTTGCCACCTCATTCGGCCAAAGTTTAGTGGCAAGATCTAAATCCGTGTTTTCAAAATCAGTGCTCTCTGAACGAACAATCTCTCTTACTGAGCCCCCGACGATGTGTAAATCGGCATCGATCCCTAGTGCGCTTTGAAGAATTTGTACACGAGAGGTTTTGGCGTAGCTATGTAATCTCGCCAGTGCCGGCGATAGATCTGAGGAATGTGAGCCACGATCTTGGGACATTGTCGTTCAATTTTATTCTTAGTACCGGTAGCCAATCCGGCTGGACAGGAGTACTCAGCAGTGCCATGCGAGCTTCTTTTGGTGTACGCCCACCCTTTTTTCTATTACAACTACTACAGCAGGTAACAACATTCGTCCAGGTTGTGGTGCCACGTTGGCTGCGGGGGATTACGTGGTCCATTGTCGCTTCTTTTGTAGTTAATTCTACCCCACAGTACTGACACATGAACTGATCGCGCGCTAAAACGTTTATCCGGGTTAGAGGAGGTTTTCGTTGGCCCATCTTTACGTAGCGCAGAAGTCGAACCACCGCTGGAGCTTTAATTACGAAGGAAACTGAGCGAATATTATGCTCGTACTCTTCAACGATCTCTGCCTTGCCGGCGAGGAAGAGAGTTACAGCCTTCTGCCAGGAGATGACCTTTAATGGTTCAAAACTCGCATTTAATAGGAGAGCAGCCTTCATCTTTAGTTTTATTGTTAAATTTCTGCTCTATACTTCCATTATTAGTATTATCGGATAGTTACGCAATTGGATTGAGCCCCCTGAGCAGAGCGTTCGGCAAATACTAGAATTTTTGTTTTAGTAGGCTTGATTAATCCCCGAAAATCAATATGTTAAGTGGGTTTGAATTAGCGTGGGCCTGTAGCTCAGGTGGTTAGAGTGCACGCCTGATAA
>CAZJXY010000349.1:0-4526 GCA_964549925.1 uncultured Bdellovibrionales bacterium
CTCAAGAACTCAACGTATAGCCAAACTAGGGTAACAAGTAAACCTAGTGCTGCATACCACTCCATATATTTAGGGAGGTTTCCACGACGTGAGCCTTCTTCAATGAAATCAAAGTCCAGGACTAAGTTTAACGCGGCGATGACAACGACCACCAATGAGATACCGATGGAAAGCGGAGATGAGCTATTTAAGAAAGCGACCGGACTTCCAAATATACTCATGATCATTGAGACAAAGTACATTAGGGCGATACCGCCAGTAGCTGCAACTATTCCCAACTTAAAATTCTGGGTAACCGGTATTAGCTTTGATTTATAAGCGATTAGGAGCGCGAATAGCGTTCCAAAGGTAAGGCTGATAGCCTGGAACGCTATGCCCGGATAGCGGGTCTCAAAAAGTAATGAAATAGCACCAAGCGCAATACCCTCAGCCACAGCGTAAGCCGGGGTAAGAATCGGAGTCCAGCTTTTGGCAAATGAGGCGACAACGGCGATTACAAAGCCGACGATAGTAGCCGGAAGTAAAAATCCCACCATCTCCGGGTGCGAAAAGCTCCAGTAGGCAGCTCCTGTGGTTATAAGCACAGCTAGTACCGACTTATTAACCGCACCGTCCAAGGTCATTACCGAACCACCAGAGGAAACGGTCGCGGCTGATCTAAATACACGTTCGTTTAGAGCTGGATTAGCTGTTCTCATATCTCTCCAAAATTACAGATAACTCAAGACAATTATAAAATAAGCATTGATTAACTAAAGCGCAATGGGTCAGAGGGGCCAAAACTCCCAATTGCTACAGGTAGATAGTAGGTCAGGCTGCATCCGAGCGGCGTATAAAGACTCGTGTGCCCTCTATTCGCTGTTCGCCGATGGGTCGAGTAAATGTACTCTCAATTTTTGTGACCCCCGAGGGGCCAATCATAAGTTGAACCCGGCGTACCTCTTCGTATTTTTCGATATCCTCCCCGACGCTTAAAACTTCCCCGTCCTCGGCCACCTCAACCTCTTGGTATGGAGTATGCTTCTCCTTTGGTGTGACCTCCTCTTCAGTCTCGATTTCGACACCGTGGTTCGGTTCGGACTCTTTCGGAATTTCACCATCCGCTTCAGTTCCGGCTAAGCTGGCGGAATTAGCCATGTCAGTTAGGTTTGACTCAAAACCGGTCAAAATTATGGAGCCCGGATCTTGCTTATCTCCAGTTAAGATCTCTAGTAATTTTTGGCGTAGATCATCGCCAAAATCGAGTTCTTCTAAATTGAATGGATCTTCAAGCTTTACTGCCGGGTCGAATTCACCCTTTTGTTGACGCACTGCTTCTAAACTTACGTCCTGAATTTCCAACTCAGGAGTCGCTGGCTCGTTAACTATTGCTGGGACCATAGTATCTGCTCCCTCGGGAAAAAACCTATCTAAGCAAAGTAACTTTTACTAACAGCTTAGATGTTAAATTTATCACCTATTAGAGTGTAATCAAATTAAAAAGTGTTGATGAACGGAAAAGAATTCAGGATAAGAGATGAACACTCATTCTGGAACTTTGATCCCATCAATCTCTGATTTTAGGGCATTAACCAGCCTTATTATTCTAGATTCCGAGAAATCAAAGGTGGCACCGGCTGCTTTGTAAAGTTCAGGAACAGAGCGCGAGCCGCCTAATGCTAAACCCTCTTTAAACTTTTCCACGGCCTTGACTGGATCTTTTTTGTATTCTAGCCAGATCTCAATTGCCCCAAGTTCGCTTAATCCGTACTCGATGTAATAGAACGGATCCGTAAATATATGGCCGCGTCTATGAAAGTTTACTCCCTTAGTCTCTTCAAATCCCTCCCAGTTCACTCCAAACCCGAAGCGATCTTCAAGCGCTGACCAGGCAGCCTGGAGATCTTTTGGTGAGTGGTTTGGGTTGGAATAGACCCAATGCTGAAAGGCATCGATCTGCGCTATTACCGGGAAAGCTAAAAGCTTTGCCTCAAGAAACTCACGTCGTGCAGCATTCAGATCCTTAGGGTCGTCGTAGAAGGAATCTAGATGTTCGGCGCACAAAAACTCCATGGTAGTTGAAGCCACTTCGGCAAATTCCAAGGGTGCGTTTCGATATTCTAAAATATCGTGCGAGACTAGAGCTAAATAATGGAAGGCATGGCCGCACTCGTGAGCAAAGGTGTCTATATCATCCTGAGTCGAGGTGAAATTGCCGAATACGAATGGGCGTCTGCTGGCTTGAAATTCCTCGGTGTAGGGACAGTGGGTCTTTCCTATTCTCGGCTCTAGGTCCAACTCGCCGCGACGCCGCATCTCGCAAAATTGCTCGGAAAGTCCGGGATCAATCTTACTTAAAACATTATTCAGCTTGTCGCAAAGAGCCTCGATGCTGCTAAAAGGCTTTAAGACATCCGCTGTAAGCCCAGTGGCTTCGGTATCCCAAGGTTTAAGCTCAGACACCCTAAGTCTTTCGGCACGTTGTTTATATAAATCTCTGGCCAATGGAACCACATGCTTTTCGATAATATCTTGAAAAGCCTGGCAATCCCTTTCAGAATAATCATGCCGCTCTGAGCTTAGAAACGCGTATTCAGTGAAGCTGCTAAAGCGAGCATTGGTTCGAATCTGCTCGCGGATTTTGACTAATTCAGAAAAGATCCTTTCAAATTCTTCCTTATGTTCGAGCCAACTTGAATTCGTCTTTCTCCAGGCTTCCTCTCGTTTCGCACGATCAGGAGAGAATAGTATCGGGTATACTTCGGGGATAGTTTTTGATTGGCCCTCAATCTCGCAGCTTAGATTTGAACTTACCTTTTCGTATTCTGATACAAGCTCGTACTCCTCAATTTCTAGTTCTACATTCTCAGGTGTGTGGAGTCGGATACATGTTTCTGCAGTCTTAATAAGTACGCGATAGTAACTTTGATCGAGCTCATCGCGGAATTTGCAATCGAGAAACTTCTTATAAAGCGCAATCGAGTATTCCGGTGAGTTTGATTCAATCTGCTCAATGAACCTATCTTGTTGCGCCTCTGCGATTTGATTACCCGTGTTTTGACTTAGTGCAACTTTGAGTTTAGTTCCATATTCAGAAAGCGCCGCTTCAATTTCGCTCCAATCGACCAAGAACTTTTCAAGCTCCTCTTTGGAACTAATCTCCCGATTTTTTAACTCTAAATAATACGGCTCAACTGATGCCCAGTCGCTAAGATCAGTGCCTGGCTTAAAACATTTTCCAAGATTTAAAGAACTCATATCCTCGCTAAACCCTATGTGCTCCGGCAGCATCGCCTCGTAATTGTCGCTTTCCGTTCTAAGTGGAAGACTTCCTTCAAACATACACCCTGTATATATCGTTAGCGTTAGCGAGGGGGCAGAATCAATCAAACTCGCTCAGTTTATCCACAAACGTTTAAAGGATACCAGAATATTTCACTCAACAAATAAATATTTTAGCGCGTTGTGTTGCAGCTCTTTCGAGAACCAAATGTTTCTCATACGCTCAGTGATATTCAGAATGAACGGTGTATTTCTATGGCAAACTCAGAACAAACGCGAAATAGTGCAGTCTCTCTTCCGAGAATAATTCAAGGCGGTATGGGCATAGGGGTGTCTAACTGGCGCCTAGCCCGAGCAGTCTCAGAGTTGGGGCAGCTCGGTGTGGTCTCTGGCACGTGTATCGATACTCTTTTGGTTAGGAGGCTACAAGACGGGGATCCTGACGGCATCGTTCGAGAGGCGATCAGAATGTTTCCGATTCCAGAGATCGCGAATGAGGTTGAGAGACGTTACTATATTCCAGGAGGAAAGGAGGCAGATAAACCGTATGCGCTTTTACCGATGTATCAGCTGCACTCTCCGCTCTCTAGGGAAGCAATTACTGTGCTGGCCAGCTTCGTTGAGGTCAAATTAGCGAAGCAGGGTCACACCGGACAAATTGGGATTAACCTTCTTACCAAAATTCAACTTCCAATTCTTGCGACTTTATACGGAGCGATGCTAGCTGGGGTTGATTATGTCTTAATGGGAGCAGGCATCCCGAAAGATATTCCTCAGGCGCTAGATAAATTATCGCGGCATGAGGCTGCGTCCTGGAAATTGGAACTCCCGGCTAAGGGGGAGTTTCAGATTCATTTTGATCCGGCTAAACTGGGACTTGAGTCATCAACGCATCTTAAGCTTCCCAAATTTTTTGCAATAGTGTCCTCGCATTCACTTGCCTCGATGCTTGCGAAAAAGGCAAGTGGTCCTATCGATGGATTTATAGTTGAACATCATACTGCGGGTGGTCATAACGCGCCGCCACGCCAAACCGATGAGCTTAACGCTCGTGGCGAGCCGCAGTATGGAGAACGAGATCTGGTTGATTTTGGGAAACTTCGAGAGCTCGGCATTCCATATTGGGTCGCTGGCGGATGTGGTTCTCCCGCGGCACTTAAGCGGGCGATAGAGCTTGGTGCCCATGGAATACAGGTTGGAACCCTCTTTGCCTTCTGTGATGAATCAGGAATAGCCGAAAGGTTAAAGCGCGAGGCCCTTATGCA
>CAZJXY010000350.1:0-4498 GCA_964549925.1 uncultured Bdellovibrionales bacterium
AAGGTGTCATCTGTATTCGAGGGCTTGGTGGCGTTGGTTCGCTATACCCTCTCCCGAACTAACTAACTCAGCTGAGGTTACTGTCTAAATTCTTTACGAATTTTTCCTAGGCTACATCCCTTTAACTCCTAGGCATAACGATTCATGAGAGTCGCCGGGAATTCCCTCGGAAACTCTATTCCTTTAAGAAAATCAGTGTTTTACCCGGTTTTTAGGAAAGTACTAACGGGTACTTTGTAGGTTTTAGGAGGTCAAACCATGCTTGAGTTTACGGAGTTTGACGTGAGCAGAGCCGAAAAGTTCCCATGCATCGACATGGCCTATGATCAGGGTAAATCTTACAACCCCATCAGCGAATTGATGCGAGCCATCATTTTGCGTGCAATTGAAGATCTTAAGTGTGAAGGTGAGCTAAGAGATGATGCTCTAGCTTTCTTTTACGACGAGGGCGGAAGTGATGATAATGAAGATGATGACCACGTCTTTTCATTCGCATCCATCTGCGAATACCTTGGATTGGATCCTCAAGCCACGCGTGAGTCAATTATGCAAGCTTATGAGTCAGGACGTCGAATCAGCACTCGTCGTCGGGCAGCCTAAGTTAGCGTAACTTTTGGGATTGGATGGGCACGTAGCTCGTGCCCGTTTTTTTTCAAAAATATCATTCAAACGTTCATTCTGCTATAACTAGGCAGGGAGAATTTATTATGGAGCTTGATGTTGGAGCTCATGACATAGGGGCCGGTCTTAGAGGCGTCACACCTACTGCGCCGCCCACCGATATCACCCCCGACTTAGTCAAAGCGGCTTTTGGTGGTCGCTCGTCGTCTAGCCCGATTGTAAACGCTAAGCCCATATTTGATTTTCGAGACACCGAAATAGCGTTCAGAGGGGTAAGCGACCGTGAGCTCTTCTGGAGAGATATATTTTTCTCGATTCTCGCCCACCCAGGACTCTCCAAATTTGGGCAGACAGTTATGGGAAAGGCCGTTGATTGGGGCATTCCAGGCGCCGAAACAGTTGTAAAAAAAACCGCCTACTCCCTCTTTTGTGGTGGAGAGACAATTGAAGAGGCTCTGCAGACCGCCAAGAAGCTAAAAGCTCGCGGTCAGGCAGCAATTGTCGATTATGCAGTTGAGGGGTCCAAAGATGAGCCAAGTTTTGAGGCTGCATGTAACGAAACCATCCGAGCGATAGGTTTAGCTTCGGAACACAGAGACGCGATCCCTTTTGTCGCGTTGAAGGTTACCGGGTTAGTTGCCTATGACGTGCTTAAAGCTTTTCAAATTCAGCCCGGTCAAGACGTTATCACTCCTACCCATGATCAGACCAAATCATATGAGGCCTTCAAGTCCCGTTTGGAGCGAATTGCAAAAGAGGCTAAAGAGAAAGGGATATTTCTTTTTATTGATGCTGAGGAGACCCAGATTCAAGGAAGTATAGATCACTTGGTCTTAGACCTGATGAGAACTTATAATCGAGAGCTGCCGATAGTTCAGACGGCGGTGCAATTATATAGACATGATCGTTTAGAAGATCTGCGTGAGTTGATACAGACCGGGGAGCACGAGGGGTTTTACGTTGGATTAAAGCTTGTGCGTGGCGCATATATGGGTAAAGAGCGCCGTTGGGCAAAGGAAGGCGGATATGAAGACCCGATTCACCCAACAAAAGTTGATACTGACTCTGATTTCGATACCGCTGTGGCGCTCTGTATCGAAAATATTGATCGGGTAATGATCTGTATCGCAACGCACAATGAGAAAAGTTGTGAGCTTGCGACTGAAGCCATGGCTAGAAAGGGGCTACAACCCAACGACCCACGTGTATCATTCGCACAGCTCCTTGGAATGTCAGATCACATTTCAGCCAATCTTTCTGAGGCTGGTTATAACGTCTGTAAATATCTGCCCTACGGCCCATGGAACGTCACCTTTCCCTATTTGGCGCGAAGAATCACTGAAAACAGTGCCGAATTCGGCCAGAAGGGAACCCGTGAAAGTCAGTTAATAAAACTTGAGCGAGATCGTAGAGAGCTAATTCATCCGTGAGCGAGGAATCATCCGCACTCTAAATTCGGATAACATGCGCATGAGATTATCTTTACCTAGAAGCTTTTGCTTTTTTAGAACTTTAACTTCCAGCTCTTCGCGACCAGTCAGAATTCCCCGACCCGTTATAGTCTGAATTTTGCGGTCTAGAAGCCTATGTTGATCATATAACCGTTTGATTTGGGCGTCCGATTTAATTGCGATTTCCAACAACTCTTTCTCAGATGTATCCATTACTGTTTTAACTCCAGTACATTGTGACATTAAAATTGCTTAATGATGAAACATGGATGAGTTTTATGGAAATTAGCTGAGCGGAAGGGGGGGTGAATCCGTATCATCTTTTATGATCGTAGCTAATCTAAAATGTCGGTGTCAAACTTTTATTTCCTCTAGTGTGATGACGCTGATCATATTGCAGAAATTCAAACTTAATTTAGAAGATTGAGGTTTTAGAATGATAATTCGAACCGGTTAAAAATTAACCCCTGAGAATGAAAGAGAAATTTCTTCCTGCTTTCGAGCGTTCCCTCCGATAGGAGTGGTACTCCTTACTACAAATTGTGCAAATCTTTGAGCGTACCAAACTAAGCTTAAGCGGCGCATTCAACTTACTGGAAACAAGGTTTATATTCGCCTCTACAATTCTCGCTGCGGTCTCTGAGGTGGATAAACACCTTTTATTTAAATCATGTTTGGATTGATAAAACGCACCATACTGCTTAAGCGCAGACTCGACCTCGTCCCCTACTTCATAGCAACAGCCCTCGGCACTGGGGCCGATAAGAATCTCTAGGGACGCATGTGTGGGCTGGCTTAGGAAGAGCCGCTCCAGGGTTCGTTCGATTACACCAGACGCTAATCCGCGCCACCCTGCATGAATTAGAGCCAAGCGCGACCCGTAGCGGCAGAGGAGCGGCACACAATCTGCAGATTTGACGTAAATTAATGAGCGCCCTGAAGGGGACGCCTCAGAGTGGTCAAAGACCATCGCATCCCCCTCTGGGTTAGTTGCAATATCGGTTAGATCAATTTCTACTACCTTATCGCCGTGCACCTGGGAGAGTGAGATTTGAGAGCGGACCTGAATGTCATTACTCCAGGCCTGCAAAGATCTTCCAAAATTTATCCCACCGAACCCATGTACTATTCCCGCATTTGCCCACTCTCGAGAATGGAGATAGAGAAAGGAGCCGTTCTGGGATACCGGCTCAAGAATCATTTATAGCTCCGGAAGCTCTCAATCAAAGCGCGCATATCTGAGGGCGGCTCGCTTTCAAAGTCGAGTGCAGACTCCGTCCGTGGGTGAATGAAGCCTAGAGTCTTTGCGTGTAAAGCTTGTCGTCCGAACTGTTTCGATATTCGCCCTAACTCCGATGGAAGCGAAGAAAAGTCCCCGTAGAGTTTATCTCCGATGACAGGTGAACCAAGATGCTGCATATGCACCCGGATCTGATGTGTTCGGCCTGTGCTAAGTTTTACTTCCACCAGGTTTGCATAGGCAAAGCGTTCGATTACCGCATACGAAGTAATGGCCCTCTTTCCTGAATCTTCAGAAACTCTAAAGTAGAAACGATTATTAGGATCTCTGCCGATCAAAGTGTCAATCGTCCCCTGGTCGCTTAAGTCAATCTCCCCCTTTTTCCGAGGTCCGGACAAAACCAATGCAAGATAACGACGATTCACGCTACGGTTTGAAAACTGTTTAGAAAGCAGTGCTAACACCTCTTGTGTTTTAGCCACAACAATTAATCCACTCGTATCCTTATCTAATCGATGAACGATTCCGGGACGACTATCAAAGCGCTGTGCGAACTCTATACCGCAGTGGGCCACTAGAGCATTTACAAGGGTATTGGCCTTATGGCCTGCACCTGGATGCATAGAAAGTCCGGCTGGCTTATTGATTACGACTAAGCTCTCGTCCTCATATCGAATATCCAACTTGAAGTCGTAACTTGGAAATTCCTCCTGCAGGGTCGGCTCAATTTCAACCTCAACTTCGTCTCCAGGCTCGAGAATGTATCCGGCTTTGGTTACCACTTTGGCGTTAACCGATACCCTGCCTTCGCCGATCCAACGCTTGATTTGAGATCGCGTTACGCCGCCGTGAATCCCATGCTCCTCCAAGAACAAAGGAAGCGCTTGATCGATCCTCTTTGAGGAGATGCTATCGAATTTGAATACGTAGCTCTTATTCACGGTATCTTATGGTACTGCTTTGCTACTATTATGTCTTTAGCGATCTGCGCCCGCAGCATTTCAGTTGATTCGAATTTGATCTCATCTCTAAGTCGAGCGTGAAACCGGACCTCAATCCGTTTCTGATATAAATCTAATGGACGATCAGTAAGCGCATGAGTCTCGATCAAGACTCGTCCACTTCCAAACGAAGGTCTGGTGCCAACATTACTAACCGCTGGGATCGCTCTGCCTCCATAAAAAAT
>CAZJXY010000351.1:0-4497 GCA_964549925.1 uncultured Bdellovibrionales bacterium
GGTGCCATATTCCAGAATAGAGCCAGCGCAGCGCCTGGCTTCAGTAAGCGCTCAGCCTTGGTGTATCTAATTTGCGGATCGATCCAATGGAAGGCTTGCGCAGAATAAATTAAATCGTAAGACCGATCCTCAGCCTCAAAATCCTCAAACGCACCGACCAATAGTTTAACTTGAGGGTAATCCTTACACTTGACTTTAGCGATCGCGGCCATCTCAGCACCTAGCTCAACCGCGTCAATCTTGTACCCCTTGTGAGCAAATTCTATGGTCGCAATCCCAGTCCCCGCACCGACCTCTAGCAGCCTACTCTGCTCACTTAATTCCCCATAATCAATGATCGCCTCGAAAAGTTCTGCTGGGTACCCAGGACGCCTGCGATCATAAATTTCGGCTACCGAATTAAATGAACTCTTCCAAGCATCATCTAAGTTTTGCTTAACTTGCACGCAATTCGCCTGAATTGAGAAATCATAACCTATCTACAACGGCCGAAAGGAGGCCTCAAGAAGAGAAGCACCCGACTCTTTATGTCCGAGATCGGGGGGGCGGATTAGATCATCAGCTTTGGCGGAGAGATTTTCGCGCATGGCTAATACCCCGATACTGCGCTGCATCACCCGTTTAAACACTGGTGCAGCAACCGTACCCCCGTAAATTGTTCCACCCTTAGGCTCATCAATTACGATTATAGCGGTTAAATTTCTTTTTAGCCCTAACTCCACTGGATTGGCAAAGCCGACAAAAGAAGCCACATAGGCCCCCTGTTCGTATCCGCGACCATCCTTTCTAGCTTTCTGCGCAGTGCCGGTTTTACCCCCTACTCGTACGCCCGGCAGCGCTGCTTTTAACCCAGTACCATGTTCATCTTCAACCACGCCGTACATCATCTGTTGAACTATTCTCGCTGTACGTTCAGAGATGACTCGCTCAGCTGATCGGGGTAGCGAGTTAACCAGCCTTAGTTGCGGAAGTGTTCCACCGTTCGATATTGCCGCTATTGCTCGCACCATCTGAAGCGGATTAACCGCAATTCCCTGACCGAAAGAATGAGTGGCAACATCAATCGCCGCCCAAGACTTGACCGGTCTTAAAATTCCGGCACTTTCCCCCTTCAATCCTAGATTCGATGATTGGCCCATGCCAAATTTAGTGAGGTAGTGGTGTAACCTCTCTGCTCCTAGACGTGCCCCGATTTTTGTCATACCGATATTTGAGGATCGAACTATTACGTCATGGAAGGAGATCTTATCGTACGGGTGTACGTCGTTTATGTTATGCTTTCCGAAGCGAAATGACCCATGCTCACAATCGATAACCTCGTCGGCCGAAGTTAATTTCTCTTCTATCGCTGCTGCAGCCACAATCGGTTTAAATGTCGATCCCGGTTCATACACAGTTTCAAGTAAGAGATTTTTCAAATCACTGGCTTTTACCGAGGACGTCGAATTTAGGTCGATTTGTGGCGATTGCCCCATGCTCAAAACTTCCCCACTTTCAGAATCGATCAAAACTCCAAAGGCATGCTTGGCGCTGGCATTTACCCGCCCCACATCCAATTCTTCATCGAGAATAAGCTGTAGGTCTGCGTCAATCGTTAACTGAAGCGGCTCCCCCTTAGGAAGAGCAAAATTGTAGGGATCGGTTTCAATCTCCTTGCCGAGAGCATCACGTTGAAAAGTTTGTTTGAGATGATCCCCTTTCAAATCGTGATCAAAACCCAACTCCAATCCAGAAAGTCCGTTGCCGTCAATTCCTACCTTTCCAAGCAATGTGCTAGCCGCACTTCCATACGGATGATAGCGTCTTGATTCGAGCACGTAACCAACCCCTTTTAGACCCAGTTTTTCAACGCTTTCTGCTTTGGCTCTCGGAATTTGGCGGACTATCCAGACAAACGGCTGAGCGCTCTTAAAGCGTGAGAGCACCTCCTTTTTCTCAATCCCCAGGGTATTTGAGATCTGCCGAGCTGCAGAGTCGCGCTCACTATCATTTGAATACATGGCTGGACGTACGTATACCGAACCAGCGGGAACGGAAACAGCAAGCAAGCGGCCTTCTCGATCGGTGATCGGACCTCGCTCGGGTGCAAGTTTCTGCTGCATGGTGTGTTGCCTTTGAGAAAGCTCGTTCCACCGAGCAACGTCGGTTATCTGCAGACTGACCAATCGATAAGCCACCAACAAAATCCAAAGGGAGGCCGGAACCGAGATTAATAAGACGCGCTTCCTTCTTGCACCAGCGCTAATCGCGTGAGCTTGTGATAGCACACGCGATCTTCGACCACCGCTTAGCAGCGAGGGCTTCTTCGATACCGATCCGTTTAGCGGAAAACCAAAATCGTTCATCAACTTTCCATCTAATATCTAATTCTTCTAGCCTGTGCCGGATCAAGAGCATTTAATCCAAGCCTATCTTTAGCCTTCTGAGCCAATCGATCAGGCCGAAGCAGTACTGAGAGTTGCAGCTCCAACTCACGCCGCTCAAGATCGAGTGAGATCCGAGCTTTTTTTTCTTCGGCTAGCTTATAGCCAAGTTCGGTAACCGAATTCGAAACATAGACTTTGCTCGCTAGCGCGGCCATGAAGGCAAGTACAAAGAGAAGTTGAGTGCCCGGAGAAATTACGATTGAGCGTTTTTGCGTGAGGGGTTGATAGTCTAAGCAGATTGCCACTTTTATTCCGTCCTTAGCTAATGAAACTCAAATACTCTAAGCCTTGCACTGCGCGCCGACGGATTTGCCTCAATCTCCTGCTCCTCTGGCACAATCGGCTTCTTGGTAAGTAACTTTCCCAAGACTTTCTCTTGACTTCCCCCCCATGAGGCTGGCGCCGTACCACCGCTTGCCCACTCACGCATCCTACTAGTTACAACTTTATCCTCGATCGAATGGAAGGTAATTATCGCTGCTCTCCCTCTGGACTCCACAATTTTTGGAATGATCTCAAGCAGTGATTCTATCTCCGCGATTTCGTCGTTAACCTCCATTCGAATGGCTTGGAAAGGAACTGTTGCAGCGGCGCTAGTGGAGCCTGCCTTGGAAGCTCCACTAATCACCGCTGCAAGCTGCTTTGGCGTCTCAATCGGTCGATTATCAACGATTGCACGCGCTATTTTTTTTGCCTCGTTTCCAACGCCCCCGCGTTTTAGAATTATAAAAAGCTCTTTCTCGGTACTTTGATTTACAATTTTTGCTGCGCTCTTCGGATTCGATTGATCCATGCGCATATCAAGCGATCCCTGATCGGAGAATGAGAATCCCCGTCCGCCTTTTAGCTGCTGAGTCGAACATCCCAAGTCAGCCAAAACACCTTTAAACTTTTGACCTCTGGTAATTAGACTTAAGTCCGAGAATCTCCCGTGCTTACGCTCGATCCGCGAACAATCAGCAAAAATTGGATCGGTGCGAATCAAAGCTTCCTCATCTCTATCGATACTTAAAATTGTATTTATTGGATTGGCCTGAATAAGTGCAAGCGAGTGGCCTCCACCACCGAGAGTACAGTCGAGAAACCGGCCACCCTCGCTTGCAAGGAGAAACGTTAAAACCTGCGTAGTCAAAACCGGAATATGAACCAACTGGGACATCAAAACTTTGCATAGCCTCTAAACATCTACATCCGAAAAAAGATTGGGATCTTCTAACAACGCGCTTTCAGCTTGGCTAAAAATCATCTCCCAAACTTTAGCGTTCCAAATCCTAAAACCGTGAATCGAACTGGTAAAAGTTACATCACGCTCAATCGAGGCATAACTTCTTAAGTGTGCAGGAAGTAGTATTCTTCCACTTCCATCCAGCGGACACTCGGCCGCACGGCTAAGATAAAAATTCTCTAATTTCTGTAATTTTGCCGAAAACCGACTTTTGGAGCGGAGCTTTGATTCAAACTCCTCCCAAGCTTTTAACCCGAACCCTTCCAAACAGCGCGAGCCTTCAGAGATATAGTTGGTTACTACCACTGACTCTTCAGCCCGGGCCTCGAGTAACTGCCGAAACGTTGCGGGTAAGCTAACCCGACCCTTTTCATCAACCGTGTGGGTAAAATTGCCGCGAAACGACGGCGCCCCGGCCTGTTTTCGAGGGTTCCTGGGGGCTCCCCCAACTGCCTGGCTCTGCTCGTCTCGCTCAGTCATTGAGCATCCCACTAAAAACGACAGAAACTACTGAAAGTGGGAGTTATTGCCGCCTAATCCCACTTTTTACCAACTTCTCCCACATTAATAACTCATATCCCAGTCAGCGGTCAACACAAAAATTCACTAAACTATCAAAATCTTTAGATGTTTTAAGTTAGTTAAAGTTCTTTTCTTGGTGGATACGTGTACTTAACGAACTTTTCTCCAAAATCGCTCCCGCGCTGAGTGCGAGAAGGTATTTATCGCCGCACCCTAGTCGACCGGTTGACTGAGATGCCTGATGACTATACTCTAACGCTTGTCACTTTAGTTGACTAAAGTGATGAGTAGTAACTTTAGGGGTAAATAAAGATGTTTCAAAAT
>CAZJXY010000352.1:0-4481 GCA_964549925.1 uncultured Bdellovibrionales bacterium
ATGTGCCACATTGGGCAACCATTTAGCTAATGCGCGAAGCGCCGAGGAGGCATGTCGTATCGCAAAACTCTCAACAGTTCCTCCTCCGGAGAGCATTAAAACCACCAGGGAGCCAGCAAGGTACTCACCGAGAAGGACTGAGGTGACAATTGAGATTCCAGCAAGCAAATCCGAGCCAAACTCTCCTTTCACTAATTTAAATATGAGCACGGCAACCAATGGCAACCCACCTAGGAACAGAACCATATATAACGGCAGAACCGGACTACCAAGCCCGAATGCTTTCATCCCAAGGTAGGCGGCGATACCTATGAGAGCGATTGCTGTGATCGTCCCATTAAAAACTATTTGTGCATTCCGTATCATTCCGTATCCGTATCATTCTCAGAGAGTTCGTGAAGCAAATGGTTGCATCTGAAGCGTTAAACGACAAGCTCAAGGTTTAGGTTGTCAGTGCATTCATCGAAGTGGATTTGGAGTGACCGTCGCCGCTCGATTCTTCAAGTGAATGCCTAAAATCGAACAATTCTTCAAATATATCAGCGTTTACCAGGACCAATTTATCGCCGCATTTTGGGGTTATCAGGATCGCTTGGGGACGCGCACTCATTTCTCTCAACACCTGACCGAAGTAACGTTTTAGCTTCTGTGGCGTAAGTACCTGATGGGATTTAAACATCTTGTATACTCCTATCTTAAAATTAGTGTTAAAAATTTCCTTCATAAGGGTGTTCGATGTAAATTTCATAAAGTTTCCCTCTAACTTTATCGCTAAATGACTTCTTAAATTGAATTAAGTTGGATCGTTCAACATGTCTTCTAAAATCCAATCTCACACGAAGTCTCTGAGAATATGTGTGCCGCTATATCACTCTCCGGCAGTGCTGAGCTTTCAGCAAATCGGGTGTTTGCCGCGGGTGGAGCTTTGTTGGAATTACGATCGGAGTATCGCGGCAAGTCCGATCCGCTTTGCAGTTGGATTGGACCAAGAATCTCTCTTTTTTGCTGCGGAGTTCCTCCAGCCTATTGTTCAATTTGAGAATGTACAACGCGGACAATTTTATGAGGGGCTGTGGGAACGAGATGTGGCTGAGATTTTTATCACCTCCGAGGGGCAAAAAATTTATCAGGAGTTCAATTTAGCGCCAAGTGGAGCCTGGTGGAGCATGCGTTTTGATGCGCCCAGGCAACGAATGAAGGTTAACCTGCAATTTGATCAGGTTTCGTCTAGAGTAAATATAACTTCAAATTCATGCCTAGCTTCGGCAAAGTTTCCACTTTCGATAATTGCACCAGAAATCTCAAACGCGTCGAAGGTGGTGGAATCTCCTGAAATTTTATCAAAGCTTAGATTAAACGTATGTGCCTGTCTTGGAGCAACTTCTAGGACTTTTCTTAGTTTTGCACATCTGCCCGGATCGCAGCCGGATTTCCATCAGCCTGGATCTTTCTCTCAAATAATGCTTATCTCCGTGAACTAATTTTGCTGGCCCGAATGATCATTCACGCACTTAATATTGAGGGCGTATTGAAATTTAAAATAGCCACTGGCGCAAATTTATTTTTGGACTTATGAAGGGAACCGTCGAGAGTAAATTAGGCGGTGAAGGTTATTCTTCGTGTGAATTTTAGGATTTTGATTAGGAATAAGAATTATGGATCAGTTTGTTGTACTTGCCACGGTTAGTGACACGATGGTCGCGGATTTAATCTGTGGTGCGCTGGAAGGGGCTGGGATCCCGGTATTACTCGAACACGTTGAGATTTACGACGGTAAGCTAAACGCCTCGGGCGTTAGAATCCTTGCTCCCTCTACCAAAGCACAAAAAGCGATCATGCTGCTAGAAAGCACGCTTTCCGCGGAGCGCAGAGCCCACCAAAGGGAAGCGCTTTTGCACTAGTCGGACTTTCTCTTAAATTTATCGACCTCTGGGGTCAATTTTCCTCCTTTTGCTGGAGGCAAACCACTGTTACACTCCGAATTATGAAACCGAGTTCCCCAATCGGCCAAGCAATTTACGGCCCCCTATTTATTCGGATCGCTCTTGGTCTTTATTTTGTGCTGGCTGGGCTAGTCAAACTTCAGAATCCAGAGGGTTTCATCACCGAGATTCAAGGGATGGGGATATTATCACCGCGCGGTTCAATGCTCTTTGGGATAATCCTCCCCTACGCCGAGATTTTCGCTGGGGCTTTGTTGGTCGTGGGGTTTTGGACCGTACTTGCCGCCATGCTCACATCGGTAATGCTTATCGCGTTCGTGCTTGCAGTGGGGCTAAAACCAGGGGCTTTTGCTCCGTTTAACAAAGATCTTATCCTTTTGGCAGCCTCGGTCTCTATCCTTTACAGTGGTGCAGGGGCATTCAGCATCGACCGCTTCAGAACCTCCGGGTAACGCATTCTTGGCTTATTGAATTTAATCTCCAATCCAGGGTACACCTCAGGCCTATGGCACATAAATTTGCCTCCAGAATGTCGCAATTTGAGGGCTCGGGAATTCGAAAGATGTTTGAACTCGCAGCCTCAATGAAAAATCCAATTAACCTCTCCCTCGGTCAGGCAGACTTTGATGTCCCTGAGAATGTTAAACGCTCTGCAATTGAGGCGATCCAGAGGGGTAAGAATCGCTACTCGATCACGGCAGGTGAGCCAGATTTCCAATCGGCTACTAAAAACTTCCTCCATCGCCAAGGCCTCGAAGTAGAGAGTGTGATGGGAATTGCAGGGGCCTCGGGTGGACTCGTGCTCTCACTTTTCGCCTTTGCCGATAGCCGTTGCGAAGTCCTAATCGCTGATCCGTATTTTGTATGCTACACCGCATTAATTCAGATTACTGGTGCGACACCGAAGTTGATTGATACTTACCCCGAGTTCAAACTTACACCAGAGAAATTGAAAGCATCGGCCTCTGCTAAGTCTCGCGTCTTAATATTCAACTCACCGTCGAATCCAACCGGTGTTGCTTACACTGAAAAGGAGATTTCTGAACTTGCCGCCTGTGCCAAGAGTCTCGGTTTACAGGTAATCTCAGATGAGGTCTACGACTCATTTTCCTATGACTTCCCGCATGTAAGTTGGCTAAAGTACGATAAGGACGCGGTACTAATCCGATCCTTTAGCAAGACTGGCGGAATGCCCGGATGGCGTGCCGGCTACGCTGCCGGTCCCGCTGCTATCATCGAAAAGTTGAAAGTGTTGCAGCAGTTTACTTTTGTCTGTACCAACACCCCCAGCCAGTGGGCCGCAATTGAAGCTTTCAACACCGATATCTCCCCCCACATTCAGGCTTACAAAAAGAAGCGTGATTTAGTCTGCTCAGTCTTGAGCGGCTCATTCAACTTTGTAAAACCCAGCGGTGCCTTTTATATCTTTCCGGAGATACCGGGTGGAGATTCGGAATATTTTGTAAAGCGTTGCATAGAGCGTGAACTGCTGATCGTCCCGGGTAAAGCTTTTTCCCAGCGGGATTCGCACTTTAGAATCTCATATGCAACCGATGACACAACCCTGCAGCGAGGCCTTGAGATTCTGGTAGATATAGCCCGCAAGGGTTGAAGTTTCGGCGCGCTTGGGCCAAAATGCCTAATATCACTGGTCGTAATTTTAAGCGTTTGACGGGTGTCTACATGTCAGAGACTTCAGCTTCACAAAATGAGCTCGAATTCCAAAAACGGGTCGATGCAGGCGAGACCATCGAGCCGAAGGATTGGATGCCAGAAAAGTATCGTAAACAGTTAATTCGCATGATATCCCAGCACGCTCATTCTGAGATAGTCGGTATGCTGCCTGAGGGTAACTGGATCTCAAGAGCTCCTACCTTGCGAAGGAAGATGGTTCTCCTTGCAAAGGTTCAAGATGAAGCTGGGCATGGGTTGTATCTTTACAGCGCTGCAGAAACTTTAGGATGTGACCGCTCGGAGTTGGTGGGCCAGCTTCTCAACGGAACTGCTAAATACTCTAATATTTTTAACTACCCTTCACTAAGTTGGGCGGACATGGGTGTAATTGGTTGGTTCGTTGATGGAGCCGCAATTATAAATCAGACTCAGTTGGCTCATACCTCCTACGGGCCGTACGCTCGAGCGATGATCCGCATCTGCAAAGAGGAAAACTTCCACAAGAAACAAGGCTATGAAATCGTAGCGAATTTGGCTAACGGCACCGCTCGACAGCGCCAAATGGTACAGGATGCGGTGAATCGTTGGTGGTGGCCGTCTTTAATGATGTTTGGACCCTCAGACAAAGATTCCCCTAACAGTAAGGAACTCTTGCGTTGGAGAGTAAAGCGAAAAGGGAACGACGAGCTGCGGCAACGATTTGTCGATATGACGGTTTCCCAAGCCGAGGCGGTTGGGCTTAAATTACCGGATCCAGACCTGAAGTTTAACTCGGAGACCGGCCACTGGGAATTTGGAACGATAAACTGGGAGGAGTTTAACCAGGTGATTAACGGTAACGGCCCGTGTAATCGGGAGCGCTTA
>CAZJXY010000353.1:0-4469 GCA_964549925.1 uncultured Bdellovibrionales bacterium
GCTGGCCCAGCTATTCTCAATCATTTTTTTACAAAAATGATTGAGGCTGGGTTTATTCCGACTTGCCAAGTGAGTTGTCGCTCCATAAGATCCTAATACTCGCCGATTAAATGAAACAAAATGAAAGTAACTAGGATAGTCGTTCTAAAATTTTTGGTTTTGGCTCTTCTCTCTCTTCCCCTCAGCGCCTGCCGTGGTGGGAGCCATTCCACACGTAAAGATGACTCTATTCGAATCAGACTTGTTCACCCCCCTGAACTGCAGTCCTATCTGAATTCAATGGTTGAGGCCTTTCAGTTAGGCTCCCCTAAGCTCTCCGACGGGACCAGCGTTTCAATTGAATTAAAATCCGTACCAGCCCTGGAAGCAGCTACAGACATTGCAAGTGGCAAACTTAAAACTCACGCCTGGCTTTCACCATCAACAAGTTTGGTTAATTATACGAACTCGTCACTTCGCAATTTGGGACCGGCACAGATCGATTGTCAGCAGCTTTTTGCGACACCGATCGTTGTTGCGGTGCAGTCCAGACACACCCCATTTTTCCAAGAGAACCAACGCCAGTTCTCTTGGGACGAAGTAATTAACGCAGCGATTGAGGCATCTCCGGATTCCCCACCGTCGAGATTACGGTTTAATCACTCATCCCCTCTCTCGTCGACTACCGGATTATCTGCGTTAATTCAGTTGGCCTATATGGCCACTGGAAAGTCCGAGGGGGAATTGAATCTTGAAGATCTCAAGGGAGGTCAGGCCTTTAATCTTTTCAAGCGCTATCAATCCCTAATTTCAAGCTACGGGTTTAACGAGCTTTCTCTGTTGAATTCGGTGGCAATTGCGAAAACGGATGTTGTCCTCTTTTCGATCAGCACAGAGCAGCAGGTTGCATTCTATAACTCAAAGAGCAGCTCAGCTCCCTTGATCGCACTTTACCCAAACGAGGGCTCCTTTTGGATGGATTATTCCATCTGTCTTTCAGAGGCAGACTGGGTACCTCCCTCCCACGCAGCAGCAGTGCGAATGTTTGTAAAATTTCTAACTACAGAACCGGCTCAATTGGCGATTGAAAAGCGCGGGTTTCGCCCCTCCGTACTCCCACTGCCTCCACTCGCTCCCTTAACAAAGGAATTTGGAATCGATTTTAAGGCAGGAAGACGAGCTTTGATTCCCGTTCCAGGAAGCTTGGTTGATTTTTTAATTAAGAGCTGGGGAGAAATAATGCGGCCAAGTGCCACGGTACTTGTGCTTGACACATCCGGCAGTATGGAGGGAGCAGCACTGAGGCTTGGCAAGGATTATTTTCGTAGGATTATTGCGGGAAGTTCCTGGAAGGACTTGAAGTCTTTGATCTCATTTTCTACAACACCGACCGTGGTCTCAGAATTTGGCACCGACGCCGATACGATCATCCCGGCTCTGGACGCTCTGGAGGCCGTAGGCGGCAGCGCAGTGTACGATGCCATTAGGAAGAGCTTTGAATATCTGATTCACTCCAAGCTGGATGCGTATAGAAAGACAATTATTGTTTACACCGATGGAGAGGACAAAAATTCCGAGGCGTCGCTCTCATTTTTGCTGAGCTATATTCAGGAACAATTGAAGCATAACAGCGTAAACTTTATAGTTGTTGCGGTTGGAAGAGATTCGGACTTCAACGATCTTCGTGAGATTGCTCAAACAGCTAACGGAATGTTTCGCCAAGGTGGTCTCGATGACTTACAGGCAATCTTCACTGAAGTACAGGCTAATCTTTAACCGCAACTCAATTGTTTAACCGCCCTAGACTTAGCAACTGACTCAGATCAAATCAGCTGAGAAATGGTGCTAAATGCGGTCCTCAATCCCTCTGATGCCATATGCTAGGTTATAAAGCTCTTTAAATTTGAGTTGTATATCATCCGGAATCTCCGTGCCGGCACTTCCTGTAAATCCGAGAGAGACTACCTCAGTATATAACTTATATGCCAGGCGCGCATCTTCGCTCCCCGGAATTTCCCGAATAGCCTGTTCAAGTAATAGTTCCGGCAACTCATCCAAAAAGAACAACGGCAAACGGCTATAGGTCAGCCCTAACAAATACAGTGCGTGCCCACGGCGCGTTTTTGAGCTTTCATCCTCCAGCATCTTATGCAGTAACGCCGTAGCACGAAGCAGCTCGACCGCTCCCACATTGCCATATAGCAGATCATTTGAGCCTAATCCTTGGCGTATCAAACTCTCAGCTTTACGTAGGGCATCCACCTCCACTACCTTCTCATTTTTCCAGCTACTCAAAGAATTGCTCCACTGCGAAACAGTCTCAAGCTCGAGGGAATTTAGCTTATACTGGGAAGTAAAATTTCTGAGTTCATCTAAAGCACGTGCCGGTTCAGCCCATACTCGAGTCTGAATCACGAGCCATTTGCGTAAAGCATCCAACCTTGTGCGTCCGGGGGGCGGCACACGCGCCGACTTGAGGAAGTATTTGGCAGCTTCCTCAAACTGACGAGTAGCCAGATAAAACTCGCCCTTACTAAAATCATCGGCCAGCTCCTCTGGAGCAAGCTGACTGGCCAAAGGCGTTGGGACCTCATACCGAGTATGACAGGTAACGCAGTGTGAGGCGGTTGTGCGCAATCGCCACAGAGCATACCCCTTTTTCCCTTCTTTAAAGCGATTCTTGGCGTCATCAATCATCTCACTGACAACTCTGAGAGTGACTTGAAATCCCGGATCCTTGACATGGCCATGGGCGCTGGTTTGCAACACCTCATAAAAGCTCGTAGAAAGCTTAGCTAACGCTGAAGAGATTGTGGCTTCGTTAGCTGAATCGGAGAATCTTTCCTGAGACGGGAGAAAGCGCTCCAACTCTCTGAAACTTTGTGCAATTTGATCCATTCTAATCCGAATCGGCACTGAATCAGTCGTCGGTGACTCAGCCTGCGCGACTGAAAGGTTTAAGGAGGAGACAAGCAGAGCAAGCAGTAGACCCCTCTCATAACTATCTTTTATCTTCATCTATCTGTTCCTCACATTGAAATCCGAAGGCTGACAGAGCTGTTTCTAGCCACTAATGGCGAGATTGGCCGCCCACTTAAGCTTACTTCCACGCCAGCACCAAGACAAGTGGAGTTAATCTTTTCCTTTCCCCCATTTGAAGCCAAAGCGCGTCACCATGGCGTCTGTGATGTGAGCAAGTGCCTGATCGATAGAATCGGTCAGGACAATTTTATCAATATCCGCCGCATCTATCATATTCCGTGGCAACATAGTTTCGCGCATGAAGTTTAGTAAGGGCCTCCAGTACTCTACCCCAAGCATGATTATTGGAAAATTTTTAATCTTTCCAGTTTGAATTAAAGTAGCGGTTTCAAATATTTCATCCATGGTCCCAAAGCCGCCGGGTAATACAATGAAAGCGTAAGAATACTTGATCAGCATTAACTTACGAACGAAGAAGTAGTGAAAATCAACCCAACGATCGAGATAGGCGTTGGGTTTCTGCTCCTTGGGTAAAATTATGTTACAGCCCACAGAATAACCGCCCCCTTCCTTCGCTCCCCGATTAGCGGCTTCCATAATACCGGGTCCACCTCCGGTCATAACCGTCATACCCAGCTGGGCAATACGATTCCCAACTTCTCTAGCCTGAGCATAATATTTATCCGTCTCCTCGACTCTGGCGGAACCGAAGACGGTAATACAGGGGCCTACAAAGTGTAGCGCCCGAAATCCACTGATTAATTCGACAAAAATGTGGATAGAAGTGAAAAGCTCCGCCAGTCTCGACCGCGGTCCTTCAAGAAATAGCCTCTCCTCTTGGCTCAGGCTACCGCGACCCCAGTGGCAAACGAGTTCACTTGGGTTGATTAGATCTGTTTCCTGCTTCATATTTTACGCCTATAATACAGCTTCGATGACAGAAGGGGTAGAGCGCGTTAACATAGAGAACCTAAATGATACTTCGCCAGAGGTGGTGAATCTCTATCGAAGCGCCTGGAGTGCGCTCCCAGCTGTCCTACTATTTGGCGCATCGGTAGTTGGAATGATATATTTTTCTATCAAGTATCCGGGTTCATTTCAGCGAGTGGTGGTTCCATTCGGCGAAAAATCAATTTCATTCCAGATCCCCCTCTTTGGCCTTCCGCCGGTATTTTTACTGGGATATCTAATCCACTCCTTATGCAATTATAAATACGTAATCGGCATGGATTACGTATCGGAAACTGAGGGTTTTATTGCTTTAAAAAAGGTGGATCGACGGATTGAATTTGACTTTATACGTGGTGTGGAAGTCGAGCGAACTCTGTTAGGTCGTATTGTAAACGTGGGAACGCTCAAGATCGGAAGCGCTATGACTTCAGAGGTAGAGCTAAATTTTAGAGGCATTAAGGACCCCTCTCATTGGCGTAATCTGGTGTTACAGCGAATGCGAGCATATGAGAACAGTAGGGGCGGATCAAAAACTGGTTCAAGCATTAAATCTGAAT
>CAZJXY010000354.1:0-4464 GCA_964549925.1 uncultured Bdellovibrionales bacterium
AGATAACTCCTCTTTCATCTTCGGGATATGCGGGGAGAGTTTAGGAGTTTCGGCTAGGATTGTGCAATCCAAATTCGCAATTTTCCACCCCTCTTGAATTAATTCTGACCAAACAATCTCCAATAGATTAATACTTCGGGCATTACGCCACTGCTCGTCTGTATTAGGGAAATACGTACCTATATCTCCCCTACCGGCTGCCCCTAGGAGAGCGTCAATTACGGCGTGCGTCAAAACGTCAGCATCCGAATGACCATCCAACCCCCGAGAGAATGGTATGGAAACTCCACCCAGCACAAACGGCCGTCCGATCACCAGTGGGTGAACATCTATACCCTGTCCAATCCTAATATCCATATTGAAAGCTCTATATCAAATTCCATCTGGGGTTGCTAATTTCTCCCTTCAAATCCGAATCTTGAAGGGTCATCCAAGATAATCGCTGCGGCCAAGACTCTCGGCACAAACTCCCTGGTTTCCCGCTTAAATCCCCCAGAGTAAATCAAACTCCAGAAATCTTGATTTTTAGAATTTCTTAAGGCTCGGGTAACAGTGGCTGATCCAGCGTTATAAGCAGCCAAAGCCAAGTTCCAGTCCCGAAATTGCAAATACAGATCACGTAAGTGTCTTGAGGCTGCGTCCGAGGACTTCTTTGGATCCAGTCTATCGTCTTTTAAAATATTGATCGTCAAACCATAAGCCTTCGCGGTCCCTTTCATAAATTGCCACATTCCGCGCGCTCCAGCCGGGCTTCGTGCATTAACTTTAAAACCACTTTCAACGAACCCCACCGCGATCAGCTCCTCAGGGACGCCATTTCGATTAAAGGCAGCATTGATCGGCCGGCGATGATCCTTTAACCGCTCTAGTGCCTCAACCACAAATTTCCTATTTTCACCTAGATACGACAGTAATTGATCTCTCACTTCCGGTGTAACCACAAGCTCAGGCGCAGGAAGATCCTCTTTCTCCCCTTTTTTCCTAATCGGACGTACCGTGATTGAATTTCGCGGACGTTTTGGTGGTGCGCCCTGCATCTCCGAAGATTCGCTCGGCGGCATCCCCCCACCCCAAATGCTCGCGCACCCAGTCGCCGAGCAAAGTAAGAGGACTAAGAAAACATGCCTAAAAACAAACATCGGTATTCTCCGGAACGGGACTATACTGTAGGGCTGCGAATATATAAAGCCGGCAAAGGACTCTTTTCACATTGTAGAATTGCGAATCAACTATGGTAATTCTACAATCTAGAATCAGGTGTGATCTGCTTCTCTATTGGAGGGTTTTTATGGTGCGTTACATTCCCTTGCTCAGTGCTCTAACAGCAACAATTCTTGGGTGCACTCCCTTTAGCCAGAATTCGTCCACCCCTACAGACACCAACAGTGCTGGATCTCTTTTGATCTCCCGCCCGATTCCCGCAGAAGCAACTACTAGATCGCTCGGGTTTGTTCCCATTACTTCAAACTCCAACGTAGGCAGATCTCTTGCCCAGGTGGATTTAGCGAAAGGCAAAATTCATTTGATCGGAGCAGATGGTGTCCCTGAAGTTTTCGAACTGCGCTCAGTGTCAGGCTTACAGCCTGGAGAGTACACCGTATTGATGGCGGTTAATAATCCCCTTTGGCACGCTACCGATTCATACTTTGAAGCGCGTGGCATTCCTGCTCCTGCTCTTGGCTCGAAAGAACGATACCTGCGCGGAGCACTTGGTGATTCAGCTGTCTTCCTTTCAGCAGGGCTAACAATTCATTCCGCCAAAACACCCTCCGACGAAGTTCTTGGCGCTGCCGTCTCATCGGAGGCTATGCGCTCTATAACTGCGGCTCTCCGCCCGGGGTCGACTCTACTTATTCGGTAAATCGCTGATATTTAAGCCTAAAATCTTGCTACCATTTCAATCAGTGCCAGCATAACTCTGATAGTTCCGATTTGGTTATTGGGCTAACTACTATGTTTTTGGTTGTAGTGACTTAGCCCCTTTTAAACTGTATCATGACTCCTTTAGCGGCCTTCCGCCGTCTAGGGATACGTCATGAAAAGGGTAGAAGAAGCGGTGAAGTTCGAGTCGTTGAAAGGCGGTGTAGTAAAGCGTCGCGAGCATCGAATATTAGGTGTGTTTATCGATGGAACGGGATTAGACCGTGCCACGCGTAGGCTGAATCGAAAGGTTGATTTATCTCGACTTTTGAAGGGGATAGCATCCGGTGCTGAGCTGGCTGTTGGTCGGTACTATACTCTGATCCCATACGAAGATGACTCAAGACAGCGAGCCTTCCTTGACGCCGTCTTTCGGGCTGGCCTGCAAGTGGTCGTTAAACGGCTGCCACCGAAGGGTATTAGTCGTCAGGTTAGTGTCGATGTGGAAATGGCAGCTGACATCATTGCTTTCGCCATGGGAAAGTCTTCATTTAGCTCCCTGGGGACTTTAGATTCCTTGCAGACTTCATACACCCAAGGTAGCGCGCTTCCTTCTATGATCCCATTTGGAAGTGGACACAACGGGAAAAATCCTGTTGGTAACGGTTCACAACCTGATAAATCTACTGAAAATTCGGAATTATCCACAGGCCCTTCGCCCGAGAAGCAAGACTCACAGGAAAAGCGAATGATCGTCGTGGTTTGTCCGAGTCGTGATCTAGCCTATCCTATTTCGTTGGCGAAAGAGTTGAACGTTGACACCGCCAGCGCAGATTTCGGCCAATTCAATCAAGGGGATGTACTTAAGTCTGCTGCAAAATGGATTGATCTCTCCGACTCGGAAACCATTTGGCGAGATTAACCTCTTCTCGCTTGCTTGATAGTCGATTCGAGGCTAATTATCTACCCCTGCATCTGTTCCGCTTGGAATAGATTCTCAGATGTAAATATTCAAGTTCTGCGTCAAACTACAATGTCGTTTCCTATTAAGAAAAACAATTCCGCAGCAGACAATTCCCAGGAAAAATCCGCGTTCGGCGGGCGAGTGCCCCCTCAGTCGAGTGAAGCAGAAGAATCGGTTCTCGGAGGAATTCTACTAGACAATGAGGCGATCAACGTTGCCCTTGAGCTAATCAGTGAAGAGGATTTTTATCGAGCCGCTCATCGCGCAATCTTTAGAGGCATGACTGAATTAGTGGACAAGCGCGAGCCGATAGATGTTGTAACGCTCAGCCAACAGCTAAGGGAACTTGGATTGCTCGATGAGGCCGGTGGAATTGAATACATCTCCAGACTTGCCGGCTCAGTACCTTCCGCGGCGAACGTTGCCTATTATGCAAAAATGGTTAAAGAACTGGCACTTCGGCGTCGTATTATTCACGAAGCCACAGCGATCGTTTCCGAAGCATTTGACAGTAAAGGCGATGTCGAGGAGTTCCTCGACTCCGTTGAGAATCGAATCTTAAGAGCCTCAGATTTTAGAATTTCTCCGAGTTTCAGCAGAATCGGTGAGGTAGTCAAAGAGTCGATCCAGCATGTAGAAAAGCTCTATGACAAAAAGGAGCTCGTCACCGGGGTTCCAAGCGGATTTATGGCACTCGATCGGCTAACCGCTGGCTTCCAGCCATCCGATCTGGTGATTATCGCTGCTCGACCGTCGATGGGAAAAACCGCTTTAGCGATGGGTATCGCGCAATATGCGGCGATTGAAAAGAACCGTGCCGTAGCTGTATTTTCTCTAGAAATGTCCAAGCATCAACTGGTCTTAAGAATGCTCTGTTCAGAGGCTAGAGTAGACGGAACCAAAGTCAGAACCGGACATCTTGGAGAGCGCGATTTCCCGACCTTGGTTGAAGCTGCGAGTCGAATTGCCGAAGCTCCAATTTACATCGATGATACCCCGGCACTAACGATCACTGAGGTAAGGGCAAAAGCTCGGCGGCTGAATCGCGAAACTCCGCTCTCGCTAATCGTCGTCGACTACTTACAGCTGCTCAGAAGTCCAGCTTATTCTCAAAGCAGAGAGCAAGAGATTGCTGACATATCACGCTCCCTCAAAGCGTTAGCTAAAGAGCTCCAATTGCCAGTGGTAGCACTCTCTCAGCTTAATCGATCGGTTGAAAGTCGAACTGATAAGAGGCCGCTATTGTCTGATTTGAGAGAGTCCGGAGCGATTGAGCAGGATGCCGATGTAATCGCCTTTATCTATCGCGACGACTTCTACAATAGAGATTCGGAAGAGAAGGGAATCGCAGAGCTTTTGATTTCAAAGCAAAGAAATGGCCCGATTGGCATGGTCAAGCTGGCTTTCTCATCGGAGCTAACTCGGTTTGATAATCTTGCTGAGGAACGGGATGGTCCCGAGCAGGTGCGGGATGAGGGGTTTACTCTTCCTGAGGTGGACGAAGAGCCGTTCTAGCTTCAAGTTGACGCTCTAAGTTTGTTAGCAACTCACTCGGCCAGTAAAGGGTTATGCTATTTCTTTGCTCAGCGTCAACAACTCTCTGATCATCTAAAGGATTGGCTATTTCCTCCGCTTGATCA
>CAZJXY010000355.1:0-4454 GCA_964549925.1 uncultured Bdellovibrionales bacterium
ATCTTAAACAGGCAAATTTTATCGACGATGAGGAAATTGAACTCTATTTTAGCCTCGTCGGAAATGAGGACGATCCGGACGGCAAACTCGCAATTGACGTGGACGAAAATATTGGAGACACGACCTATAATTTTGACATCACTAATCCCAAATTTACGGCTCAAGACGACACAGATATCATTATTGGACCGGCCCCATCACCCACTCCGAGCCAAGTAAATAATTAACCGGGAATAACCACCCGAACTGCCCAGTTTGGCCGCCTAGTTCTTCAGTGATTCTGCAGATTTTGTAGATTTGAATACGCTCTCACGCGGTGTTCGACTCTGACGTAATCCGGCTAATTGCTCGGCTAGCGATCGCTTCATCCAATTCAAATTTTTCGGGTCTAGCTGCCTTGCTGCGGTAACTTTAACTACTTTACTACGTAACATAGAGGCTTCTCCTAATTACTTTCTGCCTACCTGTAATAAACGCCAAAGACACGCTTTTACCCACAAATGCCCGTCAAAGCGTCCCTATAATACGAACCAATCCAAACTTAAGCAACGGCCGCGCCTGCAATTCTGGTTCTTCTCTGATGTGGAGGGTTCCATTTGACACAGGCTCATCAAACCCCTACCATCATTCAGCTTTTAGGAGAGATCGGGATGGATGAAGTTAACCAAATTAGAAACGACTGGAGTATCGCTGAGGTAAAAGAGATCTACCACCGGCCGCTACTCGACTTAGTTTACAAGGCAGCAACAATTCACAGAAAATTTCATGACCCATCAGAAGTTCAGGTTTGTAGCCTGCTTTCAATTAAGACCGGTGGATGCTCTGAGGACTGCAAATACTGTCCGCAATCGGCACGGTATGAAACAGCGGTGAAAGCCCATACAGTGCTTCCTATAGAAGAAGTAAAAGCTGCGGCTGCCAAAGCAAAACAGGGCGGGGCAACTAGGTTTTGTATGGGTGCAGCCTGGCGTGAAGTAAAGGATAACAAACACTTTGAGCAGATCCTTGAGATGGTCCGAGAGGTAAAGGCCCTGGGATTAGAAGCTTGCTGTACATTAGGGATGCTGACTGAGTCTCAGGCAAAACGGCTAAAGGATGCAGGACTTGACGCTTACAACCATAATTTGGATACCTCCCGGGAGTTTTATCCCGAGATAATTACAACTCGAACCTACGATCAGCGTCTTCAGACTTTGGATAATGTTCGAAAAGCCGGGATTACCGTCTGCTGTGGCGGAATAGTGGGTATGGGAGAAAGTGAGTCTGACCGTGTCGGGCTACTGCATACTCTTGCAACGCTTCCAAAACATCCTGAGTCGGTGCCGATTAATTCGCTGGTTGCAGTCAAGGGTACGCCGCTTGAGGGCCAACAGACCGTTTCTAAATTCGAATTCATCAGAATGATCGCAACCGCTCGCATTCTAATGCCTCAATCTAAGGTACGCCTCTCAGCCGGACGAGAAGAGATGTCAGAGGAATTGCAGGCTTTCTGCTTCTTAGCGGGAGCAAATTCGATTTTTTCCGGCGATAAACTTCTAACAACTCCCAACCCTTCCTTTAATGAAGACCAGATATTGTTTGAACAGCTCGGACTAAAGACCGTAGAATCCGCTGTGTCGAATAATCAAAACGAGAAGATTGCGGTGAATGCATAGCTCTAATTTAAAAGATCGACTTGAAAATGCTCTGCAGAAGCGCAGTGCCGAGGCAACACTACGGAGGCTGAGAGCCGACAACCATTTGATTGATTTCACTTCCAATGATGACCTTGGGTTTGCGCGGTCTGGGACAACCAAAACAAGATTCAATGAGCTTTTAAATGAGTTTCAACCTGATTTGGGTTCCACTGGCTCGCGTTTACTTTCCGGAAACTCTCCGCTGTACGAAAGGCTCGAAACCGATCTAGCCGAGTTCTTTCGGTCGCAATCTGCGCTACTTTTCAATTCAGGTTTTGACGCCAATATGGGGATTTTTCAGGCGCTCCCGCGACGAGGCGATACGATTCTTTACGATCAAAAAATTCACGCCTCAGTAAAACTCGGAGCGAGACTTAGCCTAGCTCCTTCATTTTCGTTTTTGCATAACGATTTAGAAGATCTGGAACGACGCTTGAAGCGCGCATCTGGAGATATTTTTGTTGCAACTGAGGCGCTATATTCTATGGATGGGGATGAAGCTCCACTGCGCGAAATACAGGAATTGTGTGATCGTTATCAAGCTCATCTGATCGTCGACGAGGCACATTCGACTGGAGTTTTTGGCGAACAAGGACGAGGAAAGGTATTCGAACTCGGGTTAGAGGATCGAGTTTTACTTCGGCTGCATACCTTCGGAAAAGCGCTGGGCTGTCATGGTGCCGCGATTACCTGTGGAACACTGCTTAAGGATTACCTCTTAAATTTTGCTCATTCTTTCATCTATACTACTGCTCTGCCTCCGCACTCCCTACTAGCAATTAAAGCTGCCTTAGAGACCCTCCAGACTAACGACCAGACCCGTCTGCAGCTCTTTCAGCTGATCAAACACTTCACAAGAGCGGTTGGGGAGTATGAATTACCGATCTCTCCTCGACCCGGGCCAATTCAAATTTTAGAGACCGGCTCTCCGAAATTAGCCCGAGAGCTTGAGGCTCGATTAGCTGAAAAGGGGTACGGTATTAAAGCAATTGTAGCTCCAACGGTCCCACTCGGAGGCGAGCGCTTACGGATAGTTCTGCATGCCTTTAACACAGAAGAGGAAGTAGAAGGACTCAGCGCTGCCCTCGGCAAATTTCTAAACGATCATACCGTATGAATCCTCCAATCTTTGTCACCGGAATCGGTACCGGGGTCGGAAAGACCGTGGTTTCAGCTGTCTTGAGCGAGAGGCTAAAGGCTGATTACTGGAAACCGATACAGTGCGGAGAGATCGAGCACTTGGATTCAGAGTGGGTGCGCTCAATCATCAGCAATTCGCTCACTAAGATTCATCCGGAGCGGTATAGGCTCAGAGATCCACTTTCTCCCCACGCGGCCGCAGCAAATCAAGGATTAAAACTCTCGCTTTCTGACTTTTCTATACCCCAAACGCAGAATCGATTAGTAATTGAAGGCGCTGGTGGACTTATGGTGCCGCTAAATTCAAGCATTCTCGTAATCGATCTGATCAAACACTTCCGAGCCAAAGTCGTTCTGGTCAGTAAAAATTATCTGGGAAGTATTAACCACACTTTGCTCTCAATTGAGGCGCTCAAAAGCCGTGAGCTAGACTTAGTTGGTGTGGTATTCAACGGCGACCCCACGCCACAAAGCGAAGAGATCATAGTTTCAAATACAGGTGTTCGAGTCCTCGGGAGAATACCGTGGGAACCAGCGCTTACTTCAGCTGAAATTTCAAAGTATGCCAAGGCCATGGATATTGAGCAGTTATGAGTTTGGCATTAAAAGATCGCAAATTTATTTGGCACCCATTTACCCAGGAAAAGGTTTCTGCCATCCCTATTCCGATCATTAGAGGAGAAGCTGAGTTTCTATTTACGGAAGATGAAAGACAGCTGATCGATGCTATTTCGTCGTGGTGGGTCAATATTCACGGACACGCCAATTCATATATTAGCGAGCGAATTAGTGAACAGTTAGGCCGACTTCATCAGGTTATCTTCGCTGGCTTTACTCATCAACCAGCGATCACGCTGGCGGAGAAACTGCTAAATTTACTTCCTCGAAACTTCGCTAAGATTTTTTATTCTGATGACGGATCAACCTCGGTTGAAGTTGCGCTAAAAATGGCAATTCAATTTTGGCATAATCAACGTCCAGGTGATCTTTCGGAACGGACAAAGATTATCGCGTTTGAGGGTGGCTACCATGGAGATACCTTCGGCGCCATGTCAGCCGGAGATCGAACTGCTTTTAGTGCACCGTTCAATCCTTACTTATTTGATGTAATTCGAATTCCAGTGCCTAAAGGCCCAGCCGAGTTAGAACTGGCACTTTCCGGAGTTGAGAAGGTAAAGACTTGCGCAGCCGCTTTGATATATGAGCCGCTGATCCAAGGGGCCGCCGGGATGGTAATCTATCCGAGTGAAAATTTAGAAAAGCTTCTTAGTCTGTGCAGAAAGAATCGGATACTTTTAATCGCTGACGAAGTAATGACCGGGTTCGGACGAACGGGAACTCTCTTCGCTTCAGATCCATTGAATATAAAGCCAGATATTATATGTTTATCTAAGGGCATTACTGGGGGATCGCTCCCACTCGGCGTCACGACCTGCACAGATGAGATTTATCAAGCCTTTTACTCTGATGATCGCTACAAAGCGTTCTTTCACGGACACTCCTATACAGCAAACCCACTCAGCTGTACCGCGGCAATTGCGAGTATTGAGTTGTTGGAGAAGAAGGAAGTGCAGGATAGCATAACAAGAATTTCTGAATCTCAGAGCGCCTTTATTGCAGCGATTCGAACCCATCCTA
>CAZJXY010000356.1:0-4453 GCA_964549925.1 uncultured Bdellovibrionales bacterium
GTGACTGAGTTTCCCTGGCTGATGCCCTACCGCTTCCACGATAGTCTCTGATTCCATATTTTGACTGATAAGTGAAATCTGCGTGCGACGGACGATAGAGACCCTTTAAATGATCATAGTCACCGGATTTAAACTCTTGATTGAAGGTAAGAAGCGCGATCGGTGTGCCTGTAGTTTTCCCCTCGAAGACTCCCGATAAAATTTTGACCGCATCTTTCTCACTGCGCGAAGTGGTAATATGGCTCTGACCCGGCTTTCTGCGATCCAATTCAGGCTGAATATCTTCCTCAGATAGCTCCAATCCCGGCGGGCAGCCGTCAATCACTACCCCAACCCCAGCCCCATGAGACTCGCCGAAAGTGGTTATTCTAAAAATTTCGCCGAAAGAATTTCCAGCCATCTTAATCCCTATTTATAACCTTAAATATAGTATCAAGTTCCGCCCTGGTAAACTGCCCGGGAGCTGAGCTTTTGCCCAAATCCTCTGGAGCGAAGATAAATTCGTTCCCCCATAAGGTTCCAAATATACGGGTAATCTTTCCATGCTCACCCATGCCAAGCACTATAAATCGCCGCCCTTCAGATCGTAATTGCAGAGCCAAAGAGAGCAAACGCAATGCGTCTTGCTCCGAGTTGCAGTAGGTAGTGATCTTTATCACACTCGGTGAATAGGAAGAGATCTTTTGAACTAACTGCTCTAACACTTCTTCAGATGGTGTGGCTTTGTAGTTATGATGCGATAATATCAGCGGAATCTTTACACCGCGCTTTTTTAAAATTGAAAGCTCCTCCTCCTGTGAAGGGAGATCGAGATCTAAGTAACTATCGCCGCTTAATGAATTTATAATCTCAATCCGTTGCTCAATTGGAAGCTTAATCTTTTCTAACTCCTTTCTCCGAAAAAGCAGTATTAGCTTAGATCCCAAGCGTTTCTCTAGCTCCGCGACCTGTTCTAGCTTTAAATCTTCAATGTAGTCTAACCAAACCTCGAAGAAGGAATATGAAACGGTGCTTGAATCGATCATTTCAAGCACTCGACCAAATCGGCTCTCTATTATCGGAAGGCAATATTTGATCTTAGACATATTCGATAGCCTTATATGCTCCGCATCTGCTTTAGCGCGTGGCGCATGGCATCCTCAGGCGCTTTTCTTTCTGTGTAAAAATCAAATTGTTGAAACCCTTGAAATAAAAGCATCTCAGTCCCATCGAACACTTTGGCACCGGCCTTGGTTGCATCCTCAAATAATTTAGTAGGTAGTGGACCGTAAACCGTATCCAGAACGACTTGACCCGAAGAAAAGACCTCGGCAGAAACTGGGGACTCTCCAAATTTGGGTGCTAATCCAACCGAGGTGCAATTAACTAAGATATCGGAGTTCTTAATCCCGGCTGTATCACTTAGCGCTGACGCTGTGACTCCAAATTCCCGCGCCAGAGCTTCAGCTTTTTCGACCGAACGATTGTAGACAGTAACCTTCCCCAGTTTTTGTTTTAATCCAAACACCGCCGCACGTGCCGCTCCACCGGCGCCTAAAACCGCAACGCGCTTTCCTTCAATTGAAGTAACCCGCTCGATTGGGCCGATCACTCCAAGCCAATCGGTATTATACCCGGTTAATTGTCCGTGATTATTTACGATTGTGTTTACCGCACCAATTTTCCTTGCAATCTGATCGACCGAATCCAATAACTCGATTACCTTCTGCTTATGCGGAATTGTAACACTGATGCCTCGTACTCCGATTGCCCGCATTCCGGCGATTGAAGCTTCTAAATTCGATTCACTGACTTCTGCGGCCAAAAATACAAAAAGATGTTGGATTCCAAGAGCCTCATATCCTGCATTATGCATCTGCGGAGAAAGTGAGTGATGGACCGGGGATCCGATCACAAATGAGAACTTTGTTTCTGCACTAATACTTTTCATCCAGCCTTAATCTCCGCTGCTATTTCACGGGCTATTTGACCGACACTTTTTGCCTCAACCTCGACTGTAATATTTGCGTATCGCTTATACAACGGTTCGCGTATCTCAAAAAGCTTCCTGGCGCTATCTTTATTTCTAAAGAGAGGGCGAGATGAGTCATTTTTCAAGCGGGAGACCAATGTCTCAAACTGAGCGCTTAGATAAATCGTCACGCTATTACCTGAGCAAAGAGAGGCCATATTTTCCGGCCTAATTACAACACCGCCGCCACAGGATACAATTAGGTTATCTCTATCTTTTATCTCGAGACAAATCTTACTCTCGAGATCTCTAAATTTAGCCTCGCCATCTAGATCGAAAATTTGATTGATACTCTCTCTCCCGGAACGCGCTAAGGTCTCACTATCCATCTCTATCGTTGGAAGATGTAAAAGTTTAGAGAGTTCTAAAGCAACTGTACTCTTTCCAGATCCGGCAAATCCGATCAGTATTACTTTCACTCCGGCACTTCCTCAATTTTTACACCCAAACGAATTAGCTCCTCCCAAAAGCCAGGGAAGGATTTCTGCACAACCATCGGATTCTCAATCTCGATGCCGTCAAGTCTCGCAGAAAAGAGAGAGAAGCTCATCGCCATGCGGTGGTCGTCATACGTCTTAAACCTAACTGCCTTTGGTTTTCCAGCCCTAATGGTGATTGAGTCATTCGTAATTTGCGACGAAATCCCGGCTCTAGCGAGCTCGCTCTTTAAGGCCAGCAACCGATCAGTCTCTTTGGATTTTAAAGTAGAGAGTCCCGTGATCGTGGTGTCACCATCAGCAAAGGCAGCAATAACCGCGAGAGTCTGCGCGGTATCCGGCATTAAGTTCATATCAACGCTACAACCAGAAAGGGTATCGCCACCGGCAACTTGAATGAAGTTACCTGCTTGAGAGATAGAGCAACCCATAATTTTTAAAATTTGAGCAAACCTAACATCCCCCTGCACCGAGTCGGGATTAATTTTTACCTTGATACTTCCTTTTGCGAGTGCGGCCAGACCCCAAAAATATGAAGCCCCGGAAGCATCCGGCTCAATTTCCTGAGTGAACTTGGTAATTGCCCCGCTGACTTTAATCTCCTTGTAATCTTTGTGGGAGGCATTCAATCCATATCTTTTTAGCATAGAGATGGTCATATCAAGGTACGATTTCGATACTAACTCCGAGGTAATCGATATCTTTAGACCATTCGAAAACATCGGCGCAACAAGGCATAGCGCTGAGATATATTGACTACTTACACTTCCAGAGAGCGAAACCTCGCCCGATGATGCGGGCTTAACCCCCTTTATCTTTAGGGGCGGACAACCTTCTTTACCTAAATACTCGATCTCTGCACCAAGCGATCTCAAGGCATTCACTAAATCTCCGATCGGGCGATCATGCATCCGCTGCGATCCTGAAAGCGTAACCTCCGCTCCCGGAATAAAAGAAACTAACGCTGTAAGAAACCTCATCGCCGTTCCGGCGTGTCCAACGTTTATCTCTCCAATAAATTTCTTCAACCCGCCGGATGGAGGGGTAACTATTAATCTTTCGGCATCGCTCTCAAATTCTACTCCTAGAGCACCCAAGGCCTTGATAACTGACTCGCTATCCGCACTCGGAGAGACTCCTCTTAGTTCAACACTCTTTCCACTGAGGGCCGCTAAGATTAAGGCGCGGTTACTCTCACTCTTAGAACCGGGAAGAGTAACCGTTGCGTCGAGCTTGTTAGGAGCTTTCGCGAGCCTATAAATCATCTGACTAGAGTCTCTTTTTGGACTTAAACTCGCAAGGAGCGAACCTCCAGGTGGTCAACACAATTACACCCGTTCAGTAATATAGCATTGAAACGCCTCAAATTCGATAATACTATGAGAAACCATGAAAAGAAGTATTTTCTCCGCTGCTGAGTTAAAAAAACTGAGGTCCCTTTTCAAAAAATATCGAGCTATAAGGATCGTTTATCTTTTTGGCTCCCGTGCGACTGGAACCGCCGGAAAGGGTAGCGACTATGACTTCGCGGTGTACGTAAATCCAAAAACGATTAAGCATTCATTTGATCTACTGCTCAATTTGATGGGTCAGATTCCACTGATTTTAAAAACCGATAGAGTTGACGTGGTGATATTAAATAATTTAGAAAATCTGATCCTAAAAAATAATATAGTGACTCAGGGACAGGTTATTTACGAAACCACTAAAAGAAGATTTGATATAGAACTTGCGATTATTGGGGAGTATCGGGATTTTAGGATTATGGAACGTCAATATTACAAAGATTAGTCCGCTGATAAAGTTATGACCAAGAGAGATTTGCAATCCAAAATTCAGACCACAAAAAGGTTTCTTTCTCAAGCGAAACGATATTCCAATGTTACTGAGCGAGTCCTGCTGGATAATTCAGAAAGGCGGCTTGCCGTAGAGCGTGCTTTATTTCTTGCCGCTCAGTCGGCTATAGATCTTGCCGAATCGTATTGTCATGCGAAAGGATTTGAAC
>CAZJXY010000357.1:0-4444 GCA_964549925.1 uncultured Bdellovibrionales bacterium
ATCTGTGAGCATAGTGCAATAGCTCCAACGCATCTAGCATCTGCTCTTCGATATTTAAGGTCGAAGACGATAGTTCCTCATCCTTAGTCATATTAGCCCTACTTCCCAACTCCCCGTTACTCACCCTCTAGACTCAAAACGCGCATCGCCTTTGCGGCATCTGTTTCATTTACCACCATCATATGAGAAGTCCAGCAACTGGTCTCCTCCAGCACGTTTATTCCGCTTTCTGCCAATTTCCCATAGATGAAAGCTACTACACCTGGAGTCGTTTCCATGCGCTCGTCTAAACTCATCGAAATTCTAGCTAATCCGCGCGTAACTTTTAGAACCTTTCCCTTAAAAGTCTCCCTGATCGCCCCCTCACACCCAGAGTCTGAGATAATAACCATTACGTCATCCCCGTCTACAAACTGAAAGTCAGCGCCGCGCTGCTTTAAGTTTCGCTCCAGATTATACACTCTCTCCGGGTCCTTGACCTTTTCAACCACCGCTACGATTATTTTGTTGACCATGCGAATACGGGCTTGTTTTATTATGCTTACGATCTTTTTCTCTTGAGCCGAGTGTGTTCCCACTCTATCCGCATAGCGTCTGCAGGCCATCAATACAGCGTCAAATTGTTTCGACCCTGTGGCCTTGCAAATCTCTCGAGAAAGCGCAGAGTAATTTACCAAGCCGCGAGCGAGACAGTCTTTAACGCTTGGATGAGAGCTAATATAGCTCTGTGTTGTCTTAGTCACACTCATAAAATACCTACAAGTTTGATTGTAATCGTAGCTCTAAAATGATCAATTATGTTATGGGTCATTTTGTCTGAAATTGGACACTTTTGTCTAGAGCTGTTAAAAGCGCGACAGAATTTAAGTTTCAGCGGTTGAAGTTGAGGTAATTCGGTGCGAGACTAGTTACATATTTTATAAATTGCGTCGCACTTAGCGGCGATTTTTTGTGGGACAATGAAATGGAAAAGAGCTACGAGAAAGTAAGTTCATACGAAGCCAAGGAAGGAAATATCAAAAAGGTTGTGTTGCTATATTCCGGTGGATTAGACACAAGTTGTATCCTCAAATGGATTCAAGACCAGTATAAGGCCGAGGTTGTGACCTTAACCATGGATCTTGGACAGCAAGTTGATGACCTAGAGGCGATTAAGACAAAGGCACTAAAGCTTGGTGCTACGGAAGCCCACGTAATTGACGCTAAAGACGAGTTTGCCGATCGCTATCTTGCTGCAGCAATTAAAGCTAACGGTTCATATCAGGGTGATTACTATATTAGCACCATCTCTCGCTACATTATGGCCGAGAAAGCGATCGAGATCGCAAAGATGGAAAATGCGGATGCAATCGCTCATGGCTGCACCGGAAAAGGTAATGACCAAATCCGAATCGAGGCAAGCTGCCTCGTTTTGGCCCCAGAGATGAAGATCATCGCTCCAGTTCGCGAGTGGATGATGGGCCGGGATGAAGAGTTGGAATACGCCAAAAAGCATGGAATTCAAGTTAGCCAGCGCCCTGATTTCCCCTATTCTTCAGATGATAACATGTGGGGAATTACCTGGGAGTCCGGAGAGATTGAGGACTTTGCCGCAATTCCAAAGGCAGATAAGTTTCTTACCGTTACGCCGGTGGAGAAGGCTCCGGAGAAGGCTGAGTTTGTGACCCTGACTTTCGATAAGGGTGTTCCGGTTGCGGTAAATGGCAAAGCGATGAAGCTTGCCAATCTAATTCAGCAGTGTAATCAAGTCGGTGCCCGGCACGGTATCGGGATCTGCTACATGGTTGAGGACCGCGTCGTGGGACTTAAGGTTCGCGGTGTTTATGAACACCCAGGTGCCCATATCATCATTTCTGCCCACAAAAAGTTGGAGCAGCTGGTCTGTTCTAGGCAGGAGAATGAATTTAAGGGTGTAGTCGATCAAAAATGGGGATACCTATGCTATGGTGCTCAGTGGTTTGATCCTCTGCTTGAAGACCTCAACACTTACTGTGACAAGGTAAACCAGAAGGTCACAGGTGAAGTGACGGTTAAGTTGCACAAAGGCAAAGCTGATGTCGTAGCGATTAAGTCACCGAATGCTTTGTATGATGCGAAACTAGCAACATTCATGAAGGACTATACCTTCAATCAAAACTGTTCGGCCGGTTTCATCGAGCTATATAGCTTACAGATGAAGCTCGCTCAGCAAGTTAAGAATTCTCAATAAGGACTCAAGTGACTCTCTGGTCAAGAAATGAGAATGTTCCATCCTTAGTCGAGGAGTTTTGCGTCGGCGAGGATCCAAAGTTAGATCTTAAGCTCGCGCTATGGGACTGCTACAGTTCCATGGCGCACGCAAAGATGCTTGGTTCAATCGGAATTATCAGTAAGCCAGAGCTTACCTCATTACACGCTGCCTTGGTTGATCTAACTGAAATAATCAAAGCAGGAGATTTTAAGATCAAGCGTGAAGATGAGGACTGTCATACAGCTATTGAGAATTATCTCACTCAAAAATGTGGAGAAGCCGGGAAACGAATCCACACGGGGCGCTCCAGAAATGATCAGGTGCTGACCGCACTCAAACTTTATATTAAGGCGGAGTTGTATCAGCTATCACAGGGTTCGTTGGAGTTAGCTCAGAGCCTAGTGAAGTTTGGAGAAGCTAACGCTAAGGTGGAATTGCCGGGGTATACTCATCAGCGCCGCGCCATGCCTTCTTCCCTCCCCTTTTGGGCCGGGGCATTCGCTGAAAGTTTATCGGATGATGCCAAGTTATTTCTTGGGACCGCAGCCCAGCTCGACTCGTCTCCGTTGGGAAGTGCTGCAGGGTATGGGGTTCCGATTCCTCTCAATCGTGAAATGACTGCAAATGATCTTGGTTTTGCACGGGTCCACTGGAACACACTCTCTGCTCAGCATTCGCGCGGGAAAAACGAGGCGCTTACTCTTTCGGCCTGTTCGCAGGTGATGCTCACGTTGAACCGCTTAGCCTCTGATCTGATTCTATATTCAACTTCGGAGTACGGATTTCTCAAATTGCCGAAGGAATTTTGTACTGGCTCTTCAATTATGCCGCAGAAATTAAATCCTGATGTCTTAGAGTTGATGCGCGCAAAGTCGAAGGTCGTATTTTCCCTACAGTCACAGGTGACTACTATAGTGGCTGACTTACCCTCTGGTTACAATCGAGATCTACAGATTACTAAGGGTGCCTTGATTGAAGGCATAGAGATTGCGAGAGGCTCTCTTAAGATTTTAAGTGCGCTTATTCAGGGAATTAAAGTCGACGAAGTGAAGTGTAAGGAGGCGATGGATCCTACACTTTATGCAGCACACTACGCTACTACACTTGCTGCGAAGGGCATTCCGTTTCGAGATGCCTATCATCAGACCAAGGAGAAATTGGAGTCTGATCCAGCAGAGCTAGTTAAATCCGCCTCGATGCCAGATAAAAACTCGGCAACTATTGGATCTCCGGCTAATCCTGGATTAGGACAGCTAAAAATCCAACTCAACGAAACGCAAGCTCAGGCAACACAGCTATATTCAATTTTTATAAAGAAATTGGAGCAGTTGGCTTCTGGAAATTTCAACTAAGCGCTAGAGGTATTTTCGCTTTCTGCCGATAAGCTCCTAGATGGAGTTTAAGGTAAATAAAAACAAGAAGTCTGCAGAGGTCAAGCTTCAGGGGCCGGCAGCGGTGGTTGCCGTTTTGGTTTTCGGTCTTTTCTCTCTAATGGGGTATGCAAGTCGGAGCTCTTCGTTTGAGGGCCAGGGAAAAGAGGTCATCATATCTCACCTTAAGGCCGAGTACATGCGAAAGGCTCTTCCACAGCTTTCGAAGGTGGAGGATAACTCCGAAGCGGAAGACGAAGAGGATTCCGATCAGATTAACGAATATCTTGAATTAAACAGGGTGAGTTTAAGATCTGCTGAATTTCGTGGTAGCGATGATCATTTCGTAGCGCGGGTTGATGTGCGCGTGAATGGAAAGACTCCGCCGGATGGAAGGGAGGTGCGCTATTTTAAGATGAAGCATAGTCATCTTTTGGGCTGGAGTGTTGAAGCTGAGTCTAGTGCGCTAAGTTACTGGTTGTCGTTCAGTTTATTATAGACTTGGATTCTCTAAGTCTTTCGCTAAGCATGCCGGTCAATTGACTTAAAGTCATAATTTCATTAATGTTTCGGGCTCAGGTTTTGGGCAGTTTCAGGTCCTATGGTGGCTGTAGTTCAAACGTTTGGCTTGCGCAGCAAGACAAACATAATATGGGGGGAGCACTGGAAAGTGCGATACCATTGAACTACCGAGCCGGAGTTAAGTTGGTTTTGTTGCGGTCATATCGAAATATGGTGGCTGTAGTTCAAACGTTTGGCTTGCGCAGCAAGACAAACAGAATATGGGGTGAGCACTGGAAAGTGCGATACCATTGAACTACCGAGCCGGAGTTAAGTTGGTTTT
>CAZJXY010000358.1:0-4436 GCA_964549925.1 uncultured Bdellovibrionales bacterium
ATTCTTCCGCTTCTACCCGGTCAATCCTCGGTACAGTATCAACCGACGATTTCAAGCGGTGATGGGAATAGCTCAAGTGATTATCGAACCAAGGTTTCAAAGGGGCGCGAAGTTACTTTTAAAAACTTAAAGCCGAATCAGTGGATTGCAAGTTACCAGGTACTTTTGGGCACAAAGCGTTCAGCCGGAAAAATTGAAAAACTAACTGATAAGTTTCAAGCTCAGTTGGATAAGGCAGTGCCAGGTTCAAAGAGAGCGCAGGTGTTGCAGAAGGTAAAGCTTAAATTTACGGCTAAGTTTGATCTTCAGTTCAAAACCGATGAGAGCCCGAGTGAGGATTTTGAGATTCAGTGAGTATAGATTCCAGTGGTATACCTTAGCACTCGGATCTTTGGGGTTTTAAATAAGGCACGTATTGGTTGATCAGTTTTTAGAAGCACAGGGAATTAAGGCCAGTAATTTCAAGATGCTACCTCTGTGTTTGGGCTTTACTCTACATTCAGAATTGCGGAGTTAGATGTTATAATAATACTTATGGATGAAGAGCGGAAATTAGAGCGTACAATTACTTTTTTTGATACCCATGAGGAAGCTGATTTAGCTAACTTTGAGTATTATGCCAGTCTCACCCCAGATCAGCGCATTGAGATTGGGTTAGAGTTAATGCGACCATATTATGAAGCTTGTCCAAGATTTGAGAGAATTTATCGAGTTGTTGAACTCGGAGAATGTCCAGTTTCTAGTGATCGGTGGATGGGCATTTAATCGTTACGCCGAACCGCGTGCTACTGGTGATATAGATTTATTTGTCGCTAACTCGACGCAAAACGAATCAGCGATTCGAAGGGTCTTAGTTCGTTTCGGCTTCGGGGCTGCGCTTCCGGCGACAGACCGTTCGCTTTTTGAAAAGAAAGTAATCATGCTTGGCCGTCCACCACATCGAATTGATTTGATAACTGAGATAGATGGAGTGAGCTTTGACGAAGCTTGGAGCGAACGGGAAGCGGGCAGTTTGGATGATATAGCGGTGAATTTTATCTCAAAGAAACTACTTATCGTTAACAAAAAGGCCACGGCAAGAGATAAGGACTTGCTCGACGTGAAAATGCTGATGAAAAGTAAAAGTTAGAACTGATCGACTATCGAACTACCACTGCATCTCCGGATTCATAGCGCTTCATCAAAAGCTTTACTAACTCTTCAGTCTTACTTGGAATTGCGGCTTTAATTTCTTTGTAATTTGCAAAGACTTCTCCGGTCGGCTCATACAGCATCTTTCCGGTGCTTTGGTTGTTAAATTTCTTTAGGTCAACGAGTTGTTGAATTCTTACTTCGATATCACTTTGGGTGGAGAGTTCTTGGAGGAATTCTGAGAGCGGAATATCAGCGTAGCTTCCGAAAGAAGGAAGCGCGGTAATTGTGAGAGCCAGTAATGTTACAAACTAAGTAATTTTTCTAGTCACCATTAGCCACTCCCCAATTTGTGCGTTTATCGACTTCAGATTGCTACCCTATCTGCTCAATCAATTAACTGCCAGTGCCTATGCCCGGCGCAGTTAGGTAGTTCAAAAAACAGTTGGATTGTTAATACAGCCGAAGTAATGTAAAATGTCTCTTATGATTGAGCGTTTTCCCAAAGAAAAAATTGCTCAGTACCCTGAAATTGAGGCGGTCTATCTTTTTGGATCGCAGGCTGCTGGAACGGCAAGAACAGACAGTGATTATGATTTCGCCGTGGTTTTAAAGCACGGCTCCAAGGTTGATATTAAATTCGAGCTTCTCACTATTCTAACCGAGGCAGGTTTTGATGAAATAAGTGTTGTCGTTCTGGATGACAGCGATCCGTATCTGAATTTTCAGGCTGTAAAGCACAACAAATTGCTTTTTAAGAAGCCTGATTTCAACCAGCATGAGTATTATTCGTTGACCGTCCGGAAGTATTTGGATATCGAGCCGTATCTTGCTCGTCAAAGGAAGGAGCTTAAAGCCAGGATGCTAAATGGTTGATGCAGAGCTGATTCGGAAAAAATTGCAGCGCTTGGATGAGGATTTAAAGAATCTTAAGCGCAGCTCCCGTTTTCCTTAGAAAAATTTCTAGCGGAACCAGAGAGGTATGGAAGTGTAGAGCGATTTTTTCAAACAGCGATAGAGACCACCATCGATCTCGGTAGCCACATTGTCTCCTCCAAAGCGCTCGGGAGCATTGATTCGTAAAGGGATGTTCCGAGAATTTTAAGCGAACATGGAGAGGTTTCTGAGGAGGTTTCTCGCACCTGGACTAGCATGATCGGGTTTCGGAATATTCTGGTGCATGAATATGGAAAGCTGGATCGCTCAAAGGTTTACTCTTTGCTTAAGTCTAACCTGGATGATTTAGCTAAATTGAGTAAGTTCTTTGCTAAGTATCTATAACTTAAAAGCATTATCTAATAACCACTGCCTCTCCGGATCCATACCGCTTCATCAGCAGCTTAACTAATTCTTCGGTCTTTGTGGGAATCGCTGCTTTTATCTCTTTGTAGTTTGCAAAAACTTCTCCAGTCGGCTCATACAGCATCTTTCCGGTGCTTTGGTTGTTGAACTTCTTTAGGTCAACGAGTTGTTGGATTCTTACTTCGATATCACTTTGGGTGGAGAGTTCTTGGAGGAATTCTGAGAGCGGAATATCAGCGCAATTTCCGACTGCGGGAAGCGATGTAATCGTGATTGCCAGTAATGTTACAAACCAAGTAATTTTTTTAGTCACCATAATAACCACCTTTTTAACTACCCTTGCTTCTGTGGCTAACGGCGACACCAATTGTTTCTGCTATATATTAATCAGGGGGAAGGGGCGTGGTGCTCCAGGGGAGGGGGGAAGATTTGTGTGGTTTTAGGGGGTTGGGTGGCAAAAATACGAAAAGTGCGTAGGGGGGTTATACCACCGGTGCTAGTCGATCAGATGTGATGATCGTCGAACCTTCGATTCGGGGATTGGTGCTGATTTAGTATGGAAACCAAATGGTGTTGGGCGTAGTCTAAATCGGTTAGGAATGTCTGCGCTGTCAGGCTAGGTCTTATGGGTTCAATAATACGGCAAGTTGCCTTCCATTTTGGTGACAGTCAAGGGGAGAATCGGTGATCCGGTCAAACGCATTTACAGTAGGATTCGCGCTTTTAATTTTTGTGAACCCCTTGTTTTTTAGCCCAGCTGCGGTTGCAGAGTGTAAGTGTCATTGCGGAAGTCCAGGTAGCGCAGCAAAGACGGGCTATACTCCCCAAAAAAATTCCGACGGCACAGATTATTGTTATAATTCAACTCCTCAACCAGCGCCTCAACCCTCACCGACAGATGGTTCGAGCGATTCGAATTGGAGTACCAACAGTGATGGCAGTGGTTTGCTTGCTACTGGGTCTACAGCCAGCGCGTGTGGAACTAAGTGCGATTGTTTTGAGACGGGGGGGGGCTGGATATGTTCAGGGATCTTGTTTTACTCCTGCCACAGGAGATTGTAGCGGATGTGGGTATAGTAGCCCTCCTACATCATCCACTTCATCAGGTGGATTCACTCCGACGTATTGCCCGACGCAGGCACAATTGACTTCCATGGGGTATGGCAAGGAAAGGTGCAATTTGGAAAATTGCCAGACAAGCAAAAGCTCTCGTATCAAGAATTGTGGACTATGAGATTTCTTAAGCTTTATCTGAAGGCTTTTTTAGCATTGGGGTTGACAATTTGGCTCTGCCCGCTTTTGTTGGTGTCGCCGTTTTACGGTTTTGCGGAAGAGACAATCATCTGTGGTCAAAATGACAGCTGTGCGTGTCCAATTAAAAACCCTACCATTAATCATTGTATCGACTGCCCTCATGGACCGGATGATGTCGGTTGGTCAGCAAAGTGTGAAAATAACCCCAAGTATTTTTGTACTAAAACGACGCGAGCTGCAGCTCTTCCGTCTCCGCATGGCGATGGGGATGCGTGGTCAAGCGATGAGCCTGGTATGGTTGGTGGCGCAATGGCCATAGAAAGCGGGCGTCCTAGCGGGCCAAGTGAAGGTTCGACCTGTGTGGCAAAATCAATTCCTATCTATGCCATGACCTGTTCCTGTAGTGAGGAGGCGGCCCGAGATGTAGTTTCGAAGGGTATATACGGCGGATGTCCAGATTTTACGATTACGACGCCGAAGTGTGAGCGTGAATGGACATGTGATTTTAAAGCTGGGTGCGGGGATGTTTGCAAGTTTTCAGCTACCTTTGCAGCCAGCTGTTCGCCGACAACCGGGAAACCAGTTACGGTTGATTTGAGCTTTAAGGGATGTAAAGGAACGGAGCATCCATATTAGGATAATTTTACCGGGAAAGTCAGATAGTGTGAAGACAATAGTATTTAGGTTTTGTAGATATTTCTGGAAGTCAGTGGCTGTGCTCGGTCTAACATCGAGTGTCCTAGTTATAG
>CAZJXY010000359.1:0-4434 GCA_964549925.1 uncultured Bdellovibrionales bacterium
GTATTTGTTGATACGGCACTGGCGAGGACTGATACTCACCCTCTGTATTCAATGTTGACGAGAACTCCTACTTTATTGACGGATCCATTGGGGGCAGAGCTTCAAAAGTATATTCGAAGCAAGTCGATCACCAAAGACGAGTATGCAGAAACATGCGGCGTAACTCGTCTCACCACAAGGCAGCTTAGCATGGCGCGAAACGATGCTTTTGCGGACGCAATGCTTGGGGGGAAGGTTGACTTAAGGAGTCGCGAAATAGGGCGGGCGAGATCCATATTACGGGAGAATTGCGGGATATCCGATCTTCTTTCTACACCCGGGGCGAACGAGGCAAAACTGTCATATCTTGCAGCTGGAGTAATGATGTACGCGGCTAATTTAGAGGGAATTATAAAGGAGGTTGAAGATTACAAAAGTCGAGGTGAAGATCGCCTAGCAGTTTTGGTGATTCTTGATCATCTTGCGACCGAACATGCTCACTTTCAAAGGTCGTTTGCACATAGTTTTCCAACTATAGATCAATTTGCTGCCAGATTTTTTATAAACGGACTTGCGGATGTTAGTGCGGCAGAGAACCCTGCTGAATTGGTAAGCTGGTTAAAGTCCGGACCTGATTCATTAGTCGAGAAAACACATGCTGCACTAACTCGTCTATATGAAAGTGAATTTTACACCGAGAGTGAAAGGCAAGCTAAGTTAATTAGCTAATTGGCGAGTAAAGCAGAGAGGGAGGATTTATCTAAAAATCTCTTTCACATGAGTAAAACTCGCCGGTTCCTTAAAGCTACGGACGGCCTGTTCCACAATCTTTGATCCTTCTCCGTGATATGCATATATCACCTCCCCTGGACTGACAAAGTTGTTCCAATGCCTTTGAAAAATCAACGCCACATCCTTATTTTTTGAGAGCACCGACGGCACAGAGTGATACATCGCTAGTACTCTATTTTTGCGCCTAAAATATTTTGCGACGACTTCGGGAAGCAATTTTGAAATTATTGTGTCCGAGATTACGTCAATTTCACGAGGGATTATGTATTTTGGCCGATCGAGAGGGGCAAAAACTTCAGTCAACGCTTTAGTAAATATCTCGCTATCTTCCGATGTGGAGTCTTCTAAAAATACGCGCAGATATCCCCCGGTGCGTACAGTAAGATGGAGCGCTGGTTTTGTCTCGATTACATTCGCCTCTCGCAGTGCGCCAATCAAGGCTCTTCCGACTGCGGCTGTAAGCGATGTATCGGACCAGCCCGGCATTCCAGCAAAGGGCGGAAAGCCCGGCTCTAATCCACTCGGAGATTTTATTTCTAGAGCTTGAATCGGCACGGGATGATACGGCTCACCGATCTTCCAAAGCGCACGAGCTTCATTGCGTCTAGAAACACGAGAGATCATCTCAGCGTTAAACGCGGTGACGACTTCTTCGATTCCCTCAGGCTTAATTTCCGTGAGCCCTGCGTGTACGTGACCAACTCCTTTCTCTACCATTCCATCTTCGGTAACACCGAAGAGATGTTTGTGTTTCTCGACGAAACGAACGTAATCGTCCAGACCTTTATGAAACTCCGGAGCAAGACAAACTACGTCCCAGTTGTTTGCTAATTTATTCGGGTCATCGCTGTCTAGTCTTATCGATCTACCGCGCAGCTGATTTACGGTCATTGAGGTTGTTACTGTGGTGAGATCTAGCAAAACATTAACTTTGGTTGCATCCCAGCCTTCACCAAGTATACCACGTGTTCCGACCAGACATTTTGTTAGGCCTTGCTGAAAGAGTTCAGTCACAAGCATAACGTATACGCGCGGGCACCAATCAGCGCCGACGCCGCTTAACATGATAAAACCATTCTGGGGTGTTTGCTTTAGCTCCACATTGTATTTCTTCTTACTCAGCCATTCGTGTGAGGCTTCGATAAAGCGCGGCGCTAAATCATCATCGACCAAGACGCTAGAACCAGTAACGAGAACTGGATCGAGCGCATCTGTCACATCACTTTTTAGCAGTGTCTTAAACGCTGCTACAGCTCCACCTGCCTCTTCGTCCATCAAGCCCTTTAGCTCGGCTGAGATAGAGGAACTCTTTTCGAAATCTGTAACCACAATAGCGCGGATTTTGTCCCCTAGAGCTTCTCTTTCAGCCTTTAGAATCGGTATGAGCGCCTCGGTCTTACTACGTGAGTAGGCCATCACGCGCCCTACAGGGGAGATGCAAGGTTGGGAGCCGCGCTCAGTGATCTGTAGTCCGAAGGTGCGAAGTTTCGTTATTAACTCTTCGGCATATTCGATTGCTTTACCCTGGGAGGTCCGTCTTAAATACTGTCTGATGTACCGATCTATTACAGGCGCAAGTTCAATGAAACTGATATCGGGGTTGAAACGTGCGTTGGTTTCTATCTCTGGAATGCCAGGCGGGAGAGCGATCGAGCGCGTCTTTAGAAAAAGACGAGCATAACGGGAAAAAGGTTTATCGCGATCTTCAAATTCATCCCAACTATTAAATTCATTGATTCCAAGGGTCAGTGTACTAAAAGCCGATAAGATCCATTGTGGCAAATTGAGCGTTCCGTCAGGACGTTCAAGGCATAGTTCTGAAAGCAGCCTTTTTAAGGCTGCATCCATGTTTGAAACAAACTCAATTTCTTCACTACTTGGACGAACGAAGTAGACTAAATCTTGGTATGGCGCCAGAAATCCGTCTTTTACTACAGCCGGTACGGGAACTTCGTAATCGATATCTCCGAGGAGCTTTTTAAAAAGCTCAACATCTGCCTTATCCTTATCGTCTTCATCTGGAGGAGTAGCGGTTAATCCGAGCACAATCGGGTTATCCAGATAGGTTGTAATATCTGCGAGTACTCGCCCCCAATGTCCCACTAAATGATGGCATTCATCTAATATTACAATCTTAATCCCATGCTCGCGCAATTTTGTGAGAGTCTTCAGAGAGGACTGATGCAATATCTCGAATGACTTTTTCGCCGTCGAAATCTCATCGCGCGCTTGCTTTCTATAAGCCGAAAGTCGCTGTTCATAGTACTCTAGATTTTGCTGTTTTAGATCATCAATCCAAAATTTTGCTTCAGTCGGGTCTTTGGCATTGCCGTCTGAGATCAGTTTGTTGATCCAGATCTCGATAGCCGCACTATCCAGACTTACGTTCTTCTTTTGCGGTAGCGTGACTGCTTGATAAGTAAGAGAAGTAACAAGTTTTGGCAGATCGCTATCCATGGTGGCCACAGTTGTATCTTTTGGATCGACCTCGAACAGATCAGTTTTTGCACACCACTGAGCTTGGATTGTAGAATTGGGAGAAAGCACTAAGGCTGGGCCTTGGAAGTACTGAGCCCAGAGCGCAAGGCCTAGTACCGTTTTTCCTGAACCTGGCGGAGCAACGATGTAAAGCGATCGCTCGCCACGCGAGAATCGTTCTTCCGCAATTTTTATAACCTCACTCTGCGAGGGGCGAAGTGAACCCTTAAAGCGCAATGAGGGAAAGGTAGAAGTTGTCATTCAAATCATTCCGCAGAGAGAAAAAAGGAAGGTCACTACCTATTTTACTACAACAATTCCCCTAAGAGTCTCAAGCATGAACAGAGTCTTATTCCCTCTGCAGTTTGAAAATCACGCGTCCCAGTTGCGCTAACTTGAGAGATCTGACAATGGGGAAACTTTTGAGCAAAGCGACGCATAAACGAGCTGGGAGTGTCCTCCCCTAGTTTACATTCAATTGCACGAATTGGAGTCTTTCCATCTTCCACAATCAAAAAATCGATCTCCTCTCCGCGATCATTCCGTACATAGCAAAGTTCCAGATCCCGTCCCTTAACCTCTTGCTGGTACCGCACCCACTTCTGAAGATGAATTGCGATTAGGTTCTCAAATCGGGCCCCCGGATCAGCGATTACGGACCAGTCAAAATGATAGTGCTTCTGCTCCTTCTTTACGGCTTTGATTTTAGCAGAGCCAAACGGACGTAGTCGCATGATGAAGTAAAGCCGCTCAAGCGCATCCATCCAGCGGCGCACGCTTCCATGACTCACTTGAAGATCCTCACGCAACGCGTTTAACGAGAGGGGAGAGCCGACCAGAGATGGCAATCGCTGCATCAGCAATTCCAAGTTACCTAAATCGACAATCTGTTCGAGCGAGCTAACTTCCTCTCTGAGCACTCTTGTTCGGTATTCACGCGACCAGCGGCGAGAATTTTCCTCCGACCCAGATAAAAACGGCTCCGGAAATCCACCTAAAGTGAGAAGCTGCTCAAGATCTGTTTGGGTCGACATGCCTAATTCAGCAAAAGAGAGAGGAAATAAAGTAAGTAGATGGTATCTTCCCTGCAAGGAATCGCCGCCGCGACGGTATAAATCAAGCCTTGCACTGCCTGTAACTAGAATCTTTACCTTACGGGATGGCAAGTCATAGATGCCCTTGAGG
>CAZJXY010000360.1:0-4425 GCA_964549925.1 uncultured Bdellovibrionales bacterium
AACTAATGGCCGAAATCTCAGTGCTCCCGGTTACGCCGTAAACGAGGGCCACACCGTACAGCAAAAAAGCTGAGCTAAAAGACCCCAACAAAAAGTATTTGAGGGCGGATTCAGTCGAGCCTCGAATCGTTATGGCCGAACCGCAAAGACAATAAAGCGCCATAGACATAATCTCTAGGCTAAGAAACATCGTAACCAGCTCAACTGAGGAGGCAAAGGCAATCGCTCCTAGAGCAGCAATCAAAACCAAAGAATAGTACTCGGCAGATGATTCAATTTTTTCATCTTTCAATCGATTTGCGCCGATTAGCAGAGTAAGAATTGACCCTACGATAATTAATTGGGCAAAGAAGTAACTGAAAGCATCGGCTCTAAAAACCCCTCCAAAGATTGCCCCGGCGCTCTCATAACGCGGCTGAACATAAAGTCCTGCAGCAAAAGCAGCGAGAAACACCCCCAAGGTAAACTCCAATACCGGCCAATCCTCTTTGCAAAAAGAGTCTAAGAGAATTACCAGCAAAACACCCAACGTGAGTACGCAAAAAGGGAGAGACGTCAAAAGATCCGATGAGGTAATCATAATGCCTCTACCTCCGCCCAATTATTGTCCGAGAGACTTAGTTCTTTATCAGCCAACCGCTCTTTCGCCAAATCGTAAGACTGAAGCTTATCCCTCCTCTGATTTACATCGACGATATACTTAGAAACCGAAGTGTCTATTACCTTAAGCATCTGATTCGGGAAAAGTCCCATATAAAAAACCATAACTGCGAGCGGAATCATAACCGCTAGCTCCCGTTTATTCATATCAGTTAGCTCGCCGTTTTTCTTTTGATCCAGCTCACCGAACATAGTCCGCATGTAGAGTGTAAGCATGTAAACGGCACCGAGCACGACGCCCAATACGGCAAAAACGGTAAAGACCCTGAAAGTTTGGAAACTCCCCGAGAGAATTAAAAATTCACCGATAAAGCCGTTGGTTAAAGGAAGAGCTATCGAGCTTAGGGTAAAAAGCAAAAAGAAGAATGCGAACACCGGAACTTTTGCGGTCAACCCACCGTACTCCGATATCTCGCGTGTATGTCTGCGATCGTATAAAACACCAACACAGAGAAACAGCGCGCTCGTGGAAATCCCGTGATTGAGCATCTGATAGATCGATCCAGTTGCGCCAAGAGAATTAAATGCTACGAACCCCAGGACGCAGTACCCTAAGTGCGACACCGATGAATATGCCACAAGCTTTTTAACATCAGTCTGCGCCCAGGCGACCAGAGCCCCGTAAATAATCCCAATAACAGCCAAAACCCCAAGGTAAGGTGCAAAAAATTCTGCGGCTCTCGGGAAAAGCGGGTAGGCAAAGCGGATATACCCGTAAAGACCCATCTTTAATAGTACCCCTGCAAGTACGACAGAACCTCCGGTAGGCGCCTCAACGTGGGCATCCGGCAACCAGGTATGGAAAGGAAAGATTGGGACCTTTATCCCATAGGCCAAGGCAAAGGCAGCAAACAGCCAAAGTTCTGTAACGTATTCAAAGTGCGTTGCGGTAAGATCACTCAACAGGAAAGATAGCTCTCCACCGCTCTGTTCATAATGCTGCCAAACCGCGTAGAGGATGGCAACAAGCATTAAAAGACTTCCGACTACTGTGTAGAGCACAAACTTGATGGTCGCATAGACTCTGCGCTTCCCTCCCCACACCCCGATGATAAAATACATCGGAAATAGCATCATCTCCCAAAAAATATAGAACAAGAAAACATCCAAGGCTAAAAGAGTCCCGAGCATGGCCGTCTCTAAAATCAACATATTGGCCAAGTAGCCCCGCACCTTTTTTTCAACCGACGTAGAAGCAAGGACCACAAGCGGCATTAAAAAGGTTGTTAAAAGCACGAGATAGAGGCTAATTCCATCCACTCCCAGCGCATAGGAAATACCGAAATTTGGAATCCAAGCAGCATTCTCTCTAAATTGAAGATCAGGGTTTGCACCATCGAATTGTCCCAACATCATTAGCGATAAGCCAAACGTTACTAAGCTAACGATCAACGCGGCTATCCGCACCCCATCAGCGTTTACTGCTCCACTTTTCTTCGGAACTAAGTAGAGCAACGCCGCCCCAAGCAGAGGTAGGAAAATGAGGTATGAAAGTATCGGGAAACCCATGGCTTTTAAATTAATTCCTCACTACATCACGATGTAAAGTGCGATTAAAAACAACGTACCGAAAAACATAAAAAACGCGTAAGTCCTAACCTGGCCAGTCTGAAAGGTGCGCGCGATCTCCGCGCTAATCTCAACAACCGCACCAGTGCCATTGACCGAAGCGTCAATTACGCCCTGATCGACTCCTTTCCAAAGTATGCGCGCCAAACCTTCCAAAGGCTGAACGATAAATCTTCCGTAAACTTCATCGACATAATACTTGGCGCTAAGCAGCTTACTGACCGGCAAGACTGCTCGATAAATCTTTCCAGGGATATCCTTCCAGGTGGAGTACAAAAGAAAGCCCAGCCCCACGCCCAAAATTCCAAGCCACGAATGTGCCAAAGACTCAACGATTCCTTCGGCGTGGAAGTGGTGATGTCCCGGAGGAATTACCTGTTCGATCGCATGATAAAGCGTACTTCCAAATGCGCCGCCGCCGACCCCTAAAATCGCAAGAATGACCAAGGGTAATGTCATCTGCCAAGGTGATTCGTGAGGGTGCGCATGTCCCCTGTATTCTCCAAAGAATGTCATGACCAAAGAGCGGGTCATATAGAAAGCGGTAATAAACGCGGTCAATGTCGCCAAAGCTCCGACCCAAGCTCCAACTAAGTGATTCTCACCGAGCGCAGCCATGATCGCATGCTTTGAATAGTACCCGCTTAGCGGCGCAACCCCCGCTATCGCTAAAGTCGAAAGTGCGTATGTTACAAAGGTGAGAGGCATTAGTTTTCTAAGTCCTCCCATCTCCCTCATATCCTGCTCGTGGTGACAGCCATGGATCACGGAACCGGCACAGAGAAAGAGGCAAGCTTTGAAAAATGCGTGTGTCACTACGTGAAAAATCGCAACCCAGTATGCACCGGATCCAGCCGCCATAAACATGAACCCGAGCTGACTCACCGTCGAATAAGCCAGTACTTTCTTAATGTCGTACTGAGTAATTGCTATTGTCCCGGCAACAAAGGCTGTAAGCGCCGCTATTAAGGTCACAACGGCCATCGCGTCCGGAGCGAGGCTAAAGATAAAATGAGTGCGGGCAAGCATGTAAACACCCGCTGTCACCATGGTTGCGGCATGAATCAGGGCTGAAACTGGGGTTGGACCAGCCATCGCATCCGGGAGCCAAACAAAAAGCGGAATCTGAGCAGATTTTCCCGTAGCTCCGATAAAAAGACAAAGCGCCACAGTCGTGGCAAAGGCAACCGGAACAGGGTTGGAGGCAAAAACAGTGCCAAGCTCAATAAAATCGATGGTCTTATACGCTTCCATTAATAGAAAAATCGCCAATAAGAATCCGGCATCCCCGATCCGGTTAACTACGAAGGCTTTTCTTCCGGCGGCAGCGTAACTTAAATTCTTATACCAAAATCCGATTAAAAGATAAGAACAGAGTCCAACCCCTTCCCAACCGATGAAAAGAATCAAAAGGTTTCCGCCCAAAACTAAAAGCAACATCGAAAACATAAATAGGTTGAGGTAGGCAAAAAACCGGTGGCGCGATTCATCCTCATGCATGTAAGCGGTGGAATATAGATGAATTAGGCTTCCCACCCCGGTCACCACCAGACACATTACCGCACTCAATTGATCTATCCGCAGAAGGAACTGGACAGTAAGTGCCTCGAAGGAGAACCAGGTATAGAGATTGTGCTCGAGCACAGCGTGAGGCTCTAACCCCAACACAAGTTTTAGAACCCAAAGGAAAGAGAGAAACGAAGCGCCAGTTGCGATCCAGCCGGCTGCATCTTTAATTTTTCTCCCCACAACAAACGCCAGTACCGAACCGATTAGCGGAAGCAGTGGAATCAGGGCTAAGTTTTCTTGTGTTACGGATGCCGCACTCATTTATAATCTAAGCTCACTTGAATCCGGGGTTTCTACCGACTTAATCGCTCTAAAGACCGAGATAATAATCGCTAATCCCACCGCGGCCTCTGCTGCGGCGACAACCATCACAAAAAACACTGCCATCTGGCCATCTAGGTTTCCGTTCATTTTACTAAATGCCACGAAAGATATGTTTACGGCATTTAGCATCAATTCGATGCACATAAATATAACGATCGTATTTCTACGTAACATTACGCCGATACAACCGATTGAGAAGAGAATCGCAGAAAGTGTCAGGTAATCAGTCACGGGTACCATTTTACTATCCCTCCCCCTTTCTTTTGCCAAGCATGACGGCGCCTAAAATCGCAGCAATAATTA
>CAZJXY010000361.1:0-4418 GCA_964549925.1 uncultured Bdellovibrionales bacterium
GAGCTTCTCGGAATATCGCGAGAAGAGCTCCACGGAAAAAATGACTATGACTTTTTTCCAAAAGAGCAGGCTGAGTTTTTTATCGCAAAAGACCGGGAAGTTCTAAATTCCGGTAAGCTCCTGGATATTCCCGAGGAGCCGATTAACACGAAACTTGGAGAGCGGTATCTTCACACAAAGAAAATCCCCTTAACCGATGCAAACGGAAACCCAACCTATCTTTTAGGAATCTCGGAAGACATTACCGTGCGTCGTTCTGTCCAGGCAGCGGAACAAAGAGCTAAGGAAGCGGCCGAAGAATCTGCAGCATTGAAATCTAAGTTTCTTGCTAACATGAGTCACGAAATTCGTACCCCTCTAAATGGAATTATCGGACTTACCGAACTGGTTTTGGAAAGCGACCCAACTCCCTTGCAGCGCGACTATTTAGAGACAGTCAAGGGCTCGGCTTACTCGCTACTGGACATTGTCAACGACATACTTGATTTCTCAAAGATTGAAGCCGGAAAACTAATATTAAATCCGGTAGCTTTCTCTCTAAACACAGAATTGGAGTCATTACGGAAGCTATTTAGCAAACGCTGCAATGAAAAAGATCTCTGTCTGAAAATTGAATCTAACTACTTAGGTAACGAGTTATTTTACGGCGACTCGTTACGAATTCGCCAGGTGATGATGAACCTTTTGAGCAATGCGATTAAGTTCACGCCATTCGGCGGCGAAGTCAGAATCTCGACTCGCTATGAGAAACCGTCTGGATTAATGCACGTCAGCATCAGTGATACAGGAATCGGCATCCCAAAGGAACAGCAGGCGGCCATTTTTAGGGCGTTTACGCAGGCAGATCCAAGTCATGCGCGCTCATACGGCGGAACCGGCCTGGGGCTTACAATCTCAGACCAACTAGTAAAACTACTTGGAGGTTCATTGCAGCTTGAAAGCAGCGTAGGTAAAGGTACAACTTTTAGCTTCTCGATCCCGCTTAAGTCTGTGATCAAAGCAGAAAATTCCGTGGAGCAGGAGGTCGGCTCGACCACCTTGATTAAGTCGGATTGCATAAAGTTACCGGCGCCGATTCCATTGAAAATACTCTTGGCTGAAGATAACGCGGTCAACCAAAAGCTAGCCGCAGCCTTGTTAGAAAAGCTTGGAGCGAAGGTAACAATCGCCGCTAACGGCAAAGATGCTGTAGCAAAAACCGTACACGAACAATTTGATCTGATACTTATGGATATTCAGATGCCGGAGTTAGATGGACTTGAAGCCACAAAGATTATTAGAAGTACACGAGGCGGAGCAAAGATTCCAATTATTGCCATGACAGCTCACGCACTTCCCGAGGATAAAACTCGCTGCCTTGAGGGCGGAATGAACGATTACATCGCTAAGCCGATTAATCGAGCTGAATTAGTGGCTAAGCTTACGGCTGTTTACGAGAGCATCGATAAATAACTTCTATTTTTGACGACGGGCGAGATTCTTATCCCCGGCATTCTTATAGCGAAAGGCTCTCTCAATTTCACGCTGCCCCTCGCGCTCTTTGGCCTTTTCGCGCTTATCTGGAGCGTCCTTACCTTGGGCTAGCCCAATCTCTAATTTTGCTCGACCAGCTTTTAGGTAGAGCTTTAAGGGGATTATGGTTAATCCCTTCTCCCTGACTCTACCGGATAGTTTTTCAATCTCGGCTTTATGCAGTAGCAGCTTTCTAACACGCAATGGATCGACAGCCTTATCCTTGGTGAATTTATACGGACTAACGTGACAGCCGATTAAGAAGAGTTCTCCGTTTTGAGGACGGATGTAGCCCTCATTGATATTTGCCTGGCCAGCACGAATGGATTTTATCTCCCAACCCTGCAGCACAATCCCAGCCTCAAAGCTTTCAAGGATATGGTAGTTAAAGCGAGCTTTCCGATTCTGGATCAGTATTTTAATACCTGGGGACTCGCCCGTCTTTTCACCCTTAGCCATGCGGATAACTATCTGAAGATATTGCCCGAAAAGCAATAGATCTGGGTCAAGTTACTTCTCGGAAATTACGATTCTCTCTCAGAAGAGAAATATAGAAAGGATGAGTAAATGTACGAAATAAAGCAACTACTTCAGTTCATGAAGCAGCACGACGCATCAGATATGTATCTAAGCGTTGGAAGACCACCGAGTTTTAAAGTCAGCGGAGCGGTAAAAAATGCAGGAAAAGTTCCACTAACTTCAGAGATGGTTGAAGGTATTACTAAAGAAGTTCTCTCTGAGAGCGAACAAAAAGAGCTCGCGGCCAAAAAAGAGTTAAACAACGCCTTTGCAGATCCGGAGCTTGGAAGATTTCGCTTCAATTTTTACCGACAAAAGAATTCCTTGGCGATTGTGGTTAGAAAGATCGAAACTAACATTAAGACCTTAGATGATCTAAAGCTTCCGGCTGTGATGAAGGATATCTGCATGACCAAGCGCGGACTCGTACTTGTAGTCGGTGCCACTGGGTCTGGAAAATCCACCACACTTGCAGCCATGATTAACCACCGCAATGAAAGTGAGGCCGGTCATATAATCACCATCGAAGACCCTGTGGAGTTCGTTCACGAACATAAGAAGTGCGTAGTCTCTCAACGTGAGGTGGGCGTTGATACTGACTCATTTAAAATCGCCTTAAAAAACACCCTGCGACAAGCACCAACGGTGATCTTAATCGGTGAAATTCGAGACGAAGAGACCATGGAGTATGCGATTAACTTCGCCGAAACCGGACATCTTTGCCTTGCGACGCTTCACTCAAATAACGCAAATCAGGCATTAGAGCGGGTGATAAACTTCTTTCCTCCGGAGAGGCACAGACAAATTTACCTTCAATTAAGTTTAAATATAAAAGCGATTGTAAGTCAGCGGCTAGTAAAGTGTACAGACGGTGGACGAGCTGCAGCGATTGAGATTTTACTCGGTAGCGGACGAGTGCGCGAGCTTATGAAAAAAGGAGATGTGGATTCGATCAAGGAAGCGATGTCACTAGGCGGCAAAGATGGCATGCAGACCTTTGATATGGCTCTCTTTGAGCTCTACAAACAGGGCCGAATCTCTGTGCGAGAGGCCTTAGATAACGCTGATAATCCTGTTGATTTAAAGCTAAAAATTAAATTGGTCAACGGAGGAAAGGACGTTGAGAACGAAGGAGGCTCAGGTGGAACGCTACAAATTGCAGAAGAGGATGTGGAAGAGGTTCCTGCTCCGCCACCAGGGTAGTAAAATTCTAGAGTAGCGGTTCCGAGACACTTGCTTTAAAATTGGGGGTTAAGCATGAAGCCATTATCCTGCTACCTAAACCTATGCCTCTCTCTGTCATTGCTTTTCTCCTGCTCCTCTGCGTTTGCCTGTAGATGCGCACCTATCTCGGTGGCAGAGCGATACGAAAAAAATAAATTCGTATTTGTTGGTCTGGTAGAGAGCGAAACTCCGGTATCAAGCACAATAAGTATTCCAAACTCTACCGGTACTCTTATGCGGGAGGGGATCTCCTACCAAGTCAAGGTAGAGCGAATTTTTAAAGGAGAGCTTCCAAAGGTTGTAAACGTATCAGCCTCTCCGGATGGGATGTGTGGTGGATCCGCGCTAATGCTCCAGCAGCGCTACGTGTTTTTTCAAGATGATACTACCGATATGGGAGTTAATCTTTGCGCTCCGGCACTGGCCGCTTTTGATTCAGAGATTTTAGTCGATGCGCTGGTAAACAGGAACCAGAGTTTTGAATCAATCGGTTGGAATGTGTTCGATTTACTGAGTCATGAACACGCTGTAGTTATCGGGAGCGTCCGTGACATAACTCAAATTACTGAGATACAGGTTCTCCTAGCGTTGAAGCCTTCTATAATTTTCTTCTGGAAAAAAGATTGCGATCAGTGTCTAAAAGTCGCAGCAATGTTGCGCGAGCTAAAGCGGCACCCACTTGGAAAAGATCTGTTTTTTGTCTCTATATACACCCAGTCGAAGGTGCAAAGCTCATCTTTCGATGAAGTTCAAAACGAATACACCAAACTTAATCTACCATGGAGCGGCCTTGTCGACCCGGATAGTTTGCTTTCCCCACTGTTTAAGCTAAAGACTGCTCCGGCTGTCTATTATGTACCAAAGGGTCAGCGGAAAACATTTGAGATTTCATCCGAATTAGGATCAGTTGAGAGCTTAATCGAGGAACTCAAGGGAGTTTTAACCCAACCTTCAGAGTCTAAGGCTCGATAGTCACCGAGTAGCTCTGCCTCTAGCCACAACTTTCAATCTCTGCCCCTCACTAACAGAGTGCTGCTCTCCGGGAAATGTACTCGATTTAACTTCGGTGCAATACTGTTCAATCGAGCGTTGGATCACATTCCCCAAAGAAGCATATTGCTTAACGAACTTAGGCGCGAAATCTTGACTCAATCCTAGCAAAT
>CAZJXY010000362.1:0-4398 GCA_964549925.1 uncultured Bdellovibrionales bacterium
TTGGCTTTGAGCTCGTAGATACTTTCAATTTGGAGCCACTCTGGGAGCGCTAGTTTACCGACAAAAAGTTCATAAGTACCAACGGCAAAGATGTACATTACAACTGAGAGCAGGTTTAGGTCGATTACTGCAAGCAGCTGCGCTGCTAAGACGCCGGGCTCTCTGTATTGGGGGGATACGACGACTTTGGTGATTAACTCAACCAGAAGGTAGGTACTAAACAAGGCTAGACCAACCGCGCCCACAAACATCGCTAGGGCTGGCAAAATCCCAAAAATCCTCCCCTTTTCTAAAATTAGTGCAATTGGATTCATAATGACGCTTCAATCAAAGTATTTCCTTCGGCTAGAATCCTTTCAGCCTGATCAGAGAGCTTACCGAGTGAGCTTTGAGTTTCAGCGATAAAATTATTTACGCCGGAGTCGTTTTTATTTAAGCGCTTTAACTCTTTTAAATTTATATTTACGTTGTAGCTTGCGCCTTTAAATCCGGAGTAGGCCATCTTTAGAGCCACAGCCGAGTCAGATTTAGCAGTTTCAATTCCATTTTGCAGCGTCCAAAGCGAGAGCCGCAACGCCGAAAGACAATCCGTGGCTACTTCTAATGGAACTTGAGTAGCGTGTGTGTAGGCTTCCAGGATCTTGGCGTGACGCGCTTTAGCTTCGTTCTCTGAATCGGCCTTAATTCTAAAGGCAGCGATTACCTTGTTAAAAGCCTCGGTGTCTCGATCGATTGCCGTGACCAAGCGTGCTTTGAGCGATTGCGCTTTGTTTCCTTTACGCTCTAATTCCGTCCGGGTTTTGCGCTTCTTTTCCGAAAGCTTTCCAAAAGTAAGACTAGAGACCATCGAGCAAAGTCCGGCCGATAGCGCTCCAGAAAGAGCAGAAACGCTTCCGCCCCCCGGCGCTGGAGCATCGGTTGAAAGCAGATCAACAAACTGTTCTACGCTCAACGAAGCAAGCAGAGTGACTTGTCTCACGCGCTCTTCGATTAACTTCTTTTCCGTCTCAAATTTATAGAGATCGTTTAATCCGAGAGACTGGATTGCCAGCTTCATTATTTCTGAATCTGGAATTGCGGTGGTAGCACCTTGCTTCTTTAAATAATGCCTTCCGGATTGCAGCAATGCTTGCTTTGGAACAAGCCCTACAATTTCTGATCCCGTAACTCGAAGTCCTAATTCATCGGCAAGTTTTACCGCAGCGTCGAAAACCGCGTGGATTGGGGTGATGGTATAATCAGTTAAATTAATTGAGACTTGAGCAATCCCAAACTCTTCGATGTACCAGCCGACAGCTCGGCAGTGCGGAAATAGCCCGGGTTCGATAACTGGGTTTCCAGCTCCATCAAAAACAAATTTCCCGGTTTCATCGCGCTTTTTAAAACCAGACTCGCGCAGTTTAAAAGCAATCTTATTAGCCTTCTGCTTATTCTTGGAATTTAAGTTGATGTTGTAAGCGATAAGAATCGGGCGGGCTCCGATTACGGTGGCACCGGATCTCGGATTGAACTTTGCCTCGCCAAAATCAGGTTGCATCTTAGGGGCTTTTAATTTTGCCGAAAGCCCCTCGTATTCCCCCTGGCGAAGGTATGCTAAGCTTCTCCGTTCGGGAGAAGATGCCGCCGCTTCATACAGATACACCGGAATCCCAAGCTCTGTGCCGACACGTTCTCCCAAACGTTTTGCCAATTCGGCACACTCTTCCATCGAGATCCCTTCAATCGGGATGAAAGGACAAACGTCTGTTGCTCCCATGCGCGGGTGTTCCCCTTTGTGGGTACGCATATCGATTAATTCAGCCGCCTTGGCTATTAAACGGAAGGCGCCCTCAAGAATCTCTTCTGGACCGCCAACCAAGGTAATTACAGTTCGGTTCGTTGCCGCGCCGGCATCAACGTCCAAAATTTCGACTCCGTCGACTTTGGCCGCAGCCAAAACAGCATCAATTACCGATTGGTCTCGTCCTTCGCTAATATTCGGAACACATTCAACAATTCGTCTCATTTGCAATGGGTTATCACGGCTTCCGCTCTGTTGCAAAATCTTTATCTTTGATGCAAGTTATCGCCTCCGTATTTATTATGGCGGTGTAGCTCAGTTGGCTAGAGCACGGAGCTCATAATTCCGGGGTCGGCAGTTCGACTCTGCCCGCCGCTACCATTCTACTTTATTTCGTTTTTAAACCGATCTGCTTCTATGTCTCGCCCGGTAATGACAGTAGAGCGGGCTCTCCGCGAGAACCTATCCTCGGGAAAGCGCTACCTTCTCGCGGTTTCAGGCGGGATAGATAGTGTGGCTTTATTGCACGGAACTTATCAGTTAAGGCGCGAGCTAAAGCTTGAGATCGAAGTTGCTCACCTGGACCATGGCCTTCGACAATTTAGCGCTGAAGATGCAGAGTTTGTTTCCGCGAACTGTAAGGATCTCGATATTAAATTCCATCTCAAGAAATTGAGTGGAGCTCCGGAAGGTGAGAATGTCGAGCGCTGGGGGAGAAGGGAACGCTACGCCTTTTTTTCTGAACTGATATATAAACTTGAACTTGATGCTGTATTAACCGCCCATAATGCAGATGATGTAGCTGAAACTTTTCTTATGCGCCTTATCGCAAATAAGGAATTAAAATCAATCGAGAAATTCGATCCGGTTCGTTTGTGTTTACGACCGCTTCTGAATGTTTCTCGTGCAACAATTGTAAATTATGCAACGGCAAACGGGCTTAAATTTCGCGAGGATAAAACAAACCTAGATCAGGATTTTTTACGGAACAAAATCCGGCATACGCTCATTCCATTTTTGGAAGAGAATTTTGATCCGAGAGTGAAGGAGGTTCTCTCAATTCGTGCCAGCGGAGTGGAGGAAGATATCAGAACGCTTGAGAATCAGGCCGCCATTGCGCTGGCTCCCCTAGATCGTTTTGAGTTCGGTTCTAAGGAATGGCTCAGAAATTTAAGGGAGATTCTGCTCTCGCTAGAATCCACTGTAGCCTGGCGGGTGGTAGATCAACTATTAATTCCAAAACTAGGTTTTAATCTCGGCAGAGAGCACTCGTGCTTAGTACTTGATTTTATTATCGGAAATGCTGATGGGATCGAGCTTCCCACCGGAGTGTCTCTTCGCAGGAAAGATGGTGGTCTGAAATTGGTTTAGAACCCAGAATTGAAAGTTTCTGAGATCGTTCACTTTTTGAGCTGTTGTGCTAACTTTCTGTAGTGATTATTTAAAGCCTTCGGGTCGTCTAAGTACTCTAAAGTAGAGCTATTTGATTAGCTCAAAACAGCAAGGCTTTTGAGCGATTAGTTTTCGATAATCTTTGGGAGAATTCAATTGAGTCAGTTCTCGCGCAGCGCGCTTTTTTGGTTGGTGTTGTTACTTGTATTTATGAGTCTGTGGCAGTTTGTGCGTGGAGCTACACCTCAGCCAAGAGAAGTCTCATATTCCGAGTTTGTTACCGCGGTTCAGCGTGGCCAGGTTGAGTCGGTAGAGATAGAGGGTTCAAGCGTAACCGCGGAGCTTAGAGATCAGCGCGGCAGGATTCAAACCATAAACCCGCGCGATGAGAATCTAGTAAAGGACTTGCGTGATGCTGGAGTAGAAATTTGGGGGAAAGAGGCTGGGGACCAACCGCTTTGGGTAATGCTTCTAGTGAATTCATTTCCGATTCTTTTCCTAATTGCCGTATGGATATTTTTTATGCGCCAAGTGCAAATTGGTGCTGGGAAGGGGATGAGCTTCGGGAAGTCGCATGCAAAGCTTCTGACTGAGAATCAACAGAAAGTAACATTTGCTGATGTTGCCGGAATTGATGAGGCTCGGGCTGAACTGGAAGAGATTATCGATTTCTTAAAAGATCCGAAGAAATTTACTCGATTAGGCGGTCGAATTCCGAAGGGGGTGCTGCTAGTCGGCTCGCCCGGTACCGGCAAAACTCTTTTGGCTCGAGCTATTGCGGGAGAAGCTGGGGTGCCGTTTTTTAGCATCTCCGGATCCGATTTTGTTGAGATGTTTGTCGGTGTGGGGGCTTCGAGAGTTAGAGACTTATTTATCCAAGGAAAAAAACACGCTCCCTGCATTATCTTCATCGATGAAATTGATGCAGTTGGTCGCCATCGTGGCGCGGGCATGGGAGGCGGACACGATGAAAGAGAGCAGACTTTAAATCAGCTGCTTGTAGAGATGGATGGCTTCGAAAGTAATGAGGGGGTAATTTTAATTGCCGCCACAAACCGTCCTGACGTGCTTGACCCGGCGCTCTTAAGACCTGGGCGATTTGATCGTCGGGTAGTTGTTCCGAGACCTGACTTGAACGGAAGATTAGGCATCCTTAAAGTTCACTCACGTAAGGTGCCGTTGGATCCAGCAGTCAATCTGGACGTGATTGCTCGTGCAACACCGGG
>CAZJXY010000363.1:0-4381 GCA_964549925.1 uncultured Bdellovibrionales bacterium
AGGTTGAAGAATGCAACACGCCATCTGGAAAATTGGCGAAGGATATTGAGATTTTAGAGCGAGCTTTTACCGCGCATGAACTATTAGTACATGGGAATCAGGATGCTAAGCTGTGGATTGATGCAGTCGCCGCGCGATTAAAGACAGAGACTGCCAAGAATCTGTTTAAAACTTTAGAGGGTTCTGATCCTTGCGAATGGTGGAAGAGATTGCTTGGGTATGAGAAAGATGGGACTAGGAAAAGTTGATCTTAAATTCTTAAACTGGGAGGACAGACGTGGCGCACTCAATTGATTCTCATAACTCAGCCTTTGGCATGCTAGGCCGCTCAATGGGGAGAAACTTTGCCGAGTGTGCCGCCGATCCGAGCGGATGGAGAGCAAGCGAAGCTTTTCATTACGGACCAGCTACGCGGCTCACCAAACCGGTGCCAGGGACTGAATATGAGTTACGCTTGCTTCGCTTCGGGAGGGAAAGTGATTTCAAGTACGCGATTGAAGTAGGACCGGTCGGAAGCCCTCAGACATTATGCCATGGCGAAGGGATGGCTGATGGTGATCCTAAATTTCGGCAGCCTTTCGAGAATGCGCTGCAGAAGATCCATGGAGCAAGATAGTGTCGCTTAGTTCTGCGTCGGGGCAGACTCGATCGGATTTTAAGACACCCAATCCTTTAATAAACACCGATTTTTTCGGTAATCGATAAACCTACGCTCAAGTTGGGGTAGTAAACTCTGTAGCTCTGCGCTCGTGATATAACTGTTTGTAAATATTGGCTAATTTTAGCATATTTAGCACAGTGTAACTGCAGCGCTTTTCGCGCTATGACTACGGGCTTAAAGATAAATCGATTTCCAGGAACGCACGGTGAAAGAGCGTAGTGAACAGGAGCAGGTACGGTTTGGAAAGTTGGCTAAGCTACGGGGGGCTGGATACCCATTCCCTAACGATACGAAGGTTGACTCAAAATCGAGTGATGTCTTAGCGGCTGCGGTAGAGGACCCTACATCGGCCAAGCGCTTTACCTTAGGCGGAAGAATCGTTGCTCTTCGACAGATGGGGAAGGCCGCTTTCTTTCATCTTCTTGACGGTGCCGGAAAGATCCAAGTTTACGTAAAGAAAGACATTGTCGGTGATGATTGCTTCAACAAGTTTATAGATTTTGATATCGGAGACATAGTTGAAGTCAAAGGGTATGCCTTTGTTACCAAGACAGGAGAAAAGAGTCTTCACGCTGATACCGTGCGCCTATTAGTAAAGGCCCTAATCCCGCTCCCTGAAAAATGGCACGGCTTAACCGATATGGAGGCTAGGTATCGGCACCGTTATGTCGATCTGATTGCGAACCATGAGGTAAGAGACACCTTCAGAAAGCGGGCAATGATCATCTCGGAAATTAGGAAATTTCTGACAGAGCGCGGATATGTTGAGGTGGAAACCCCGGTGCTGCAAACTATCGCCGGTGGTGCCACGGCCCGACCGTTTAAAACCCATCATAATTCCTTGGGTTGCGATATGTTCCTGCGCATCGCGCTTGAACTACCGCTCAAAAAACTAATTGTCGGTGGGATGGAGCGTGTATTTGAGATCGGGAGAATCTTTAGGAATGAGGGGATCTCCAAAAAACACAACCCTGAATTTACAATGCTAGAGTTCTACCAGGCCTTTGCGACGTATGAAGACTTGATGAACTTAACTGAGGAGCTAATCAGCGGTCTTGTGCTGAAGCTCCACGGTAAGACAAAGATTCCATTCGGTGAGAGAGAGATTGATTTCACGACTCCTTGGCCGAGAGTCAGCATGCTTGAGTCAGTTCACTCGATCGGCGGAGTAAGTCGCGACCTAAATTTAAATACGCTAGAAGGGGTTCTTGCTGCTGCAAAAAAACACGGTGTCGAATTATCAGACCCTAACGATTGGGGTAGGGTACTTGAGGCACTATGGGGAGCTTTGGTTGAACCGAAATTAGTTAATCCGACATTTATCACGCAACATCCATTTTCGATCTCTCCGTTAGCTCGGGCAAACCTCTCGGATCCAAAAGTGACCGATCGGTTTGAGTTGATTATCGCTGGTATGGAGACAGCTAATGCGTTTTCTGAGTTAAATGATGCAGAAGATCAGCGCCGCAGATTTGAAGCGCAGGCTCAACGGAAAGCCGCAGGTGATGAAGAGGAACCTGACATTGAGCATGATTTTCTTATGGCGCTAGAATACGGCATGCCGCCAACAGCTGGTGAAGGAATCGGGATTGATCGGCTAGTTATGTTGCTGACAAATTCAGTCGGAATTCGAGATGTGGTTCTTTTTCCGCAGATGAAGCCTGAATCAGCGGAAGAGGCGCTTGACCAAAAGGAAAAGGCTTAATGTCGGCTAAACTCTCTCGCATTATCGCTTCCCGGTATCTTTGGTCCAAGCGAAAGGAAGCGTTTATTACCTTAATTTCGATTATCTCGATATTGGGAGTGGCGATTGGAGTAATGGTGATAAACGTCACCATGTCGATTATGACCGGATTTGAGCATGAGCTTCGCTCGAAGATTGTGGATGCCGACTCTCACATTCTAGTCAAAAAAATCGGTGGGCTAATCTCTGATTGGCGTCCGATAGTTGAAAAGATAAAGGCAATTGATGGAGTGGAGTCGGTCTCTGGATTTACCCACAACCAAGCCTTACTTAAATCTGATAACGGCTCGGTAGGAGTGTTGATTAGGGGGCTCGAACCTGGAAGTGCGGCCGAGCGCTTGGTATTAAAGGCGCTTGAGCCAAAGCCGATTGAATTATCAAGCGAGAATCCGCTACTAAAGCCCCCAGCCTTAATTCAATCTTGCGATGACGCTGAAGGGTGCGAGGTTCACTTAGCTGGGATTCTCGCGGGAAGGGAGCTGCTCAGAAATTTTGGAATTTTGGTGGGCAGTCCTGTGGCGTTGCTTTCACCACAAGTCGGCTCGACACCGCTCGGACTCGTTCCGAAATTTAAGCGGTTCGTTGTTGCGGGTTCGTACAGTACGGGGCTTACCCAATATGAAAGCGGGTTGGCTTACATGTTGCTAAGCGACGCTCAGAAGTTCTTTAGTTTGCAAGACCGAGTAAGCGGTCTTGAAGTGCGCGTAAAAAATTTAGATAGCGCTCCGAAAATTGCTCAAGAGATAATGAGCCAGATCAACGGTTTCTCTCTTGGATTTTATACCCAAGATTGGACCCAGTTAAATAAGCCGCTTTGGGATGCAATTAAACTTGAAAAACGGGTCTACTTTTTAGTCTTGTTGCTAATTATCGTAATGGCAAGCTTCTCGATTGTTTCCACGTTAGTTCTCCTAGTGATGGAGAAACGGGCCGACATCGCGATCCTTCGGACCATGGGTGCAAGAAAGGCCTCGGTCGGCGACATATTCAGAATGCAAGGAGCTATAGTAGGCTTTATGGGAACAGCCTTTGGCACACTGTTGGGTTATCTCGGTTGCATTGCGCTTAGAGAGTACGGGTTCCCGCTAGATGAGAGGATCTTTCAGATTGCAACAGTGCCCGTGCAGATGGAGCCTTTAAACTTTGCAGTGGTTGGTGCGGCCGCATTTTTTATCTCATATCTTGCAACTATCTATCCGGCGCGACGTGCGAGCGGCTTAAGCCCAAGTGACATTCTGAGGTATCAGTGAGAGGGACGTGCGATGCGTGTTGAGGCGATAAATTTAAGCAAGACATATCAAGACGCTGGTGGAGCGCTGTGTGTGCTTAAGTCGCTTAGTTGTAGCTTTGAATCGGGGAGAAGTTACTCGATTGTGGGGCGCTCTGGGATCGGAAAATCTACCTTGCTGCATGTTCTCGGCGGATTGGATCGTCCTAGCTCAGGTGCAATTAGTTATGATGGAACATTCATCGAATCATTTAATGACGACACACTCTCAGACCTTCGCGGTGAAAAAGTTGGCTTCATTTTTCAGTTTCACCACCTTCTTCCGGAGTTTACGGCGCTTGAAAACGTTGCCATGCCGCTTTTAATAGCGGGATGGGATGAGTCTAAGGCAGCCTCTCAGGCTGAAACGATGTTAGCAAACGTGGAGCTTTCAAACCGTGCTTCCCACCGTCCCGGCGAGCTTTCTGGCGGTGAGCAGCAAAGAGTCTCAGTGGCCAGGGCTTTAGTTCGTAAACCTGCCTTAATTTTAGCGGATGAACCCACCGGAAACCTTGATACTGAGACCGGATTGAAGGTACAGAGTCTCCTCGTGGAGTTAAATAAGGCTCATGGGAGCACGTTGATCGTGGCCACTCATAACCTGGAACTTGCACGGAGCCTTGATACCCGCTTTGAGATGCAAACTGGTGGAAATTTGAGAATGATTGCTTAAAGATAAACGGAGTATATGAAGTCAAAGTTAGAAGTA
>CAZJXY010000364.1:0-4373 GCA_964549925.1 uncultured Bdellovibrionales bacterium
GCCTCTAAATTCCTTCCACTCCCGCGCGGCAGCGCGGTTCAGTTCAACATATACCGATCCAGTTTCTTATCCATTATTGTACCTAACCCGGACATGCAATGATAGTTACGTACTCCCCCTCTATGCCGACAGTAATTTCAATAGCTTAAATTGATAGACCCGTACATCTAACTCTGTAGATCTATTGTCCTAAAATCGAGTAGATGTCCTTGTCGGCACAACATTTATTGTACAAATCCGCGACACTAAGCAGCTCGAATTTACCTTGGCTACAACCCAAAACCAGCCACCATTGGAACATAGTTCAATTTCCTGGTAGTTCTCTCAAGGCAAATGGCAAGTAGTATTTAGTCGCTCACGGTTCCAAACAATGGAGAGAGTTCAATCTAGTCACCAAATCTCAAAAGCATCTACCGATGTGGCCGAGATGTTTAACCGCATTTCGCATCGGTATGATCTCGCCAATTCGATCTTAAGCTTAGGGATCCATCACTTTTGGAGACGAGCATTAGTTAACTTACTCCCGCCCGCAAAGTTGATGGAAGTGCTAGACCTATGCACCGGCACTGGCGACCTTCTTCCGATTCTCGCCAAGCGCTTTGCCTCTGATTCCGAGTCTGTCATCGGCGCAGATTTTAGCCAGGGAATGTTGAAAGCCGGACTATCACGCCGAATGAAAACCCCTGCAAGCGGCAATTTTCCGACAATTCAAGCCACTGCTCTTAACCTTCCGTTTAACGATAATACTTTTGACCTAGTAAGTGTCGCTTTCGGCGTGCGCAATTTTGAAAATTTAAAAGCAGGACTCTCTGAGATCCAGCGCGTGCTAAAACCGGGTGGGACCCTTTTGGTTTTGGAGTTTGGCCAGCCCAAAGGAATATTCGGACAGACTTTTAAAATTTACTCAAAGTATTTAATACCATTTATCGGTGGACTGCTTACGGGAAACCGAGCCGCCTACGAATATCTTCCTAAAACCTCGGCTACATTCCCGTGTGGCGTGGAGTTTGAAAAGATCATGGGTGAATGCGGACTAGTCGCCCAAAAGACGCGCGCGCTCACATTCGGCACGGCCTACGCCTATAGCGCCAGGAAATTGTGAGTTCTTGTTGGTTCTAGCTCTTCGATAGAGCCGAGATTAACTCATCCCGTGACGGAAGTTGCTCAATCAAAGCTTCGTCGCCAAGCAGCTTGGCTTGGAATTTTTCTTTGCGCTTTAGGCTTCGAGAGATCAATTCGTCGATCCCCCCGGCATGAAGCGAGATAATATTTACCGTGCCGCTTTGTCCGATGCGGTGAATTCGATCAACTGACTGCAGCCAATGCTCAGCATTCCAGCTCTTATCCAAATAGACCGCGGTTTGAGCTGCGGTTAAGGTAATCCCGACACCACCTGCGGCTGGGATTGCGACAAGAACATTTATCCTCCTAGATGACGGCTCTTGAAACTCTGTGACGATGCGCTGGCGCTCTTTGGGATCTGTATCGCCGTAAAAGGCGGCGCTGCCTAAAAATTGATAGCGTTGAGTCAGCTCTTCTATGTTTCTTCGATAATTCGTCCAAATGACGATTTTTTCTTCCCGCTCTTTTACCACTTCAGTTACGATTTCATCTAATTCAGAAAACTTTGCCGGCTCTCCTTTCCAATTTTCGTCAACTAACCTCGGGTTTGAAGCGATTTGAACGGCTCTTAAATACTCTTCAAGAATCGAATTAATCTCCCGTACAAACGTGTCGCCATCAGCCCGTGTTACTCGAATCAAAAGGTCTTCACACACCTCATCATAGCGCTTTCTTTGATCTCCGATTAAATCGATATCGCGGATGCTAAAGGTCTTTTCAGGAAGATTAATCACATCTTCCTTTCTTCGACGCAGCAAAACTTCTCGTACTCGGGCGACAGTTTCTTCAACTTGATCGGGGAAAAAGCGCTTTACCGCGTATTCGCTCCATTTATTGCCGAGTTCCGCGACCTCTCCCAGCCAGCGGTAGTAACTTTTGCCGAGTCTCGCACCCCGGTCTAAGATGAACATCTGGCCCCAGATATCGGAGAGATCTTTAGGGGTAGGGGTTCCGCTCAGCAAAGTGCGGCGAGGGAATACCGAGCTTAGCTCCTTTAGCGCCTCAAATGTTTTAGACTGTGGATTTTTAACTCGCTGCGACTCGTCTAAACATAGAAACCCCTTTCGAGTCTCTGCATATCGCTTGATCTCTGGAAACACTGAGTCAACTCTTAGGGTCTCGTAATTAACCACAATCCCATCAATGGCGGAGTGAGGAAAGATGTGCAGCTGTTTAAAAAACTTCTCTCGATCGGATTTAGTCTGCGGGATTAGGTGAAGCATTAATTCTGGGACCCAACGCTTCGCTTCACGCAGCCAGTTTCTGGTAAGTGAGTTGGGGCAAGCGATTACCAAAAGATCGTTCTCGCCAGCTTTCTTAAGGAGCGAATACGCGGAAAGGACCGCCAAAGTCTTTCCGAGCCCCATGTCATCGCCTAAAAAGGCATGTGGATTCTCTAGTAGCCATCTTACAGCTACGCGTTGATGAGGAAAGAGTGCTTTGCAAAGTTGAGAAAGCTTATCGTCCGAAGTTAGTTCCGAGACCGGGATGTCGGATAATCGGAGATACTTCTCCGTTGCTTGGCGCTGCTCCTCTCTTTGGCGCAGCGCAAGCAAACGCTCACGAAACTCTAGTGACTGATCGATATCTGAATGGTCGACGGTCTTGGATACTTCCGAAAAGAATGTAAGAAACGTAGAATCAATGCAGTGTATGAATTCAAACTCGGGAGCGTGTGGATAGACAGAGCGTTTTATTTTCCCCTTTAGCTTTGAGAAAAGATCTTTTAGCTTTTTTGCTTCAGCTTCACAGATTAATAAGCCGGGGTGATTATCCGTTCCTACTATCCAAGAAATTGGAGGAGGTCGTAGTGTAACTAGAGCCTCACTTTGGTCTATGCTACGATCGAGATACTTTAGAGTGCTATGAGTGTCTTTGCAGAGCCAGATCTTATGGCTCCCTTTCTGAATGTTTACGAGAACGCGCAGAAGTTCATCCGAATTAAAGGCTCGGGCAAGAGCGATTCTTGAGCGATAATCTTCGATATGCGAAAAACACGTTTTTAGGTGCTCCGAGGTGTACCCGACCAAGCTAAAACAATCATCACTATCACTTTCGCGCCGCACTATCGCCGGGGTAAGCAGAGCCGAGCGCAGATCTTCAGCGCTAAATTGGTCGGGGTGCGATAAAATATTTAAACGCAGCTCTGCGCTCTTTGAGAGCACAGCCCCAGCCGCGGCTTCCACAGCAAAGCTCAACTCCTTATCGCGTAGGGCTTTCAGCAGATAATTAAGTTGAGAGGTTGGGAGAAAATATGCGCGCTCTTTTTTTAGGAAATGTACTCCCGGGAGACTCTCGAGAATTTTCTTTGCCCGGCTTCTGGATTTCACTCGTGCCGAAAGCGAGAGTTGATTTGGAGCAAGAAAAGTCACTAGATCCAATTCGGTAAGTTCAATGTCGGTAATAGAAACTGAGAACGGATTTTCTGAGATTCGCTTCGCCGCTGCCACTCGAGATTCTAGTGCTTCAGAAAGCTTTGATTTGATCGCTTCCGGGTCAAGCTGGTAGTTGATTAACTTAGGATCAAAGAGTCTAGATGAGCTTAACTTTGGATAGTGGAGCAGCGGGACTTCCCAGCGCTTTAACTCCTTGTTGTATGACGCCCCTTTCAGTTTTGTAAGCGCCTGAAAGCGCGGCTTACTCCACCGAAACTTAAGGAGTAATCTCTCGCCATCAAAATCCAATGATCCTTCAAACTGCTGCATCGTTGAATCATACTTTGGTCGAGTCGTGACTGTACAGAGCAGTTATATTCAAGAAGTAAGTCCGGGCAAGTGTTTAGGCCGGAGAGCATCTTTGAAACAGCTCTTCAACGCACATAATCCATCGAAAATTTTGTGTCGATTACGCTGTGGATTCCCGTTACTCAATGAATCCACTGCTAATTTTAATCACCTTCAAAGTGCGTTATGATGAGAATAATCGCACGAATTCTCTGAGACTTATGACCACCATGATGTACAGCTTTTCGCTCGACATTACCGATCCCGAAAGGGCGCGCTTTCACTCGGTACGCGTGCATACCGCCAGGCATCATGGTGAGACCTTGGAGTATCTGCACGCTAGAGTTTTAGCATTTGCCCATTCCTTTCGAGAGGGTTTGAGTTTTTCCCAAGGTATGTGGGAGCCAGAGGAACCCACAATCTGGGAAAGGGATCTACTTGGAGAGGTGGTCAGCTGGATTGATGTGGGCAATGTAAAAGCTGAGAGGTTAAGACGCGCGGCAAAAAGACACCAGCCAGCTGAGATTA
>CAZJXY010000365.1:0-4370 GCA_964549925.1 uncultured Bdellovibrionales bacterium
CCAAACACTTTTTGGTCTTAGCACTAATAGTCAGATTCTTTATGATCTGTCTGCCCTGCCAGGCAATCGAGCAGGGCGGGAAAATTCCAGACCTGCCCCTTACTTTGCTGAGCGGACAGAAAGCGACGCTAAACGATTTTAAAGGAAAGGTCGTTTACTTAGACTTTTGGGCTTCTTGGTGCGCCAGTTGCGCCAAGTCTTTGCCCTGGCTAAGCTCTTTGGGGAAGAGAACTGACCCGAGCCGATTTCAGGTAATTGCTGTAAATTTGGATTCGAATCGGGACGATGCAGATAAACTCTTGAAATCGACCGGCGCAGATTTGTTTGTGGCCTATGATCCCGAAGGTTCATTGCCTGACGCTTTCGGTGTATCAGCTATGCCTACTGCGGTCTTGGTAGATGCCAATGGCAATGTCGATCTGATTCATGAAGGATTTGATCAGAAGGACATTCCTAAATTGGAAGAAAAGATAGAACGGCTTCTGAGCTCAAAAGGAACATGAAAATGCAGCTATTTAAAGCGCGATACTTGATAGGATTTGTTTTGTTACTTTTTGGGCTGAATGGCTGTGTTAAAGTAAAACCTTGGGAGAAGGCTAATTTCACCAAAGAGCATATGGCCTTTGAAACCGATCCTTTACGCGCCCGTTTTTTCCAACATACCTATGATTCGCGTGAAGCCTCCTCGGGAGGATACGGCGTAAATGTTGTGGGATGCGGTTGTAAATAGCTGCACTAAGATATGCGAAAATCTCCGCAACAAAAGAAATTCAAACGTCGGCGGCGCGGCTGTAAAGCGGTTTTAAGTAAATTTCTGCTTGGACTAGCGGCTTTGCCGAACATGGGCCTGCTAGATTGCGCACAGGCCCTAGAGCCTGCCAAGGAAAGCGAAGTTCAATTCGAATATTTCTATTACAAGGATTGGCAGGAAGGCAATGACGACCGAATGGAAATCAATACACCTATGGTCTGGTTGCGAACTCCTGTTGGTGAGAAGGGTGAAATCGAAGGAAGTTTTGTGCTGGATGCAATGTCCGGTGCTTCACCGCTATATCACGATACTTTAAGCGGCGCTTCGTCTAAAGGCATTGAAGATTCCCGTAGAGCAGCAGATTTGACCTACAATCATTATTTTGAAAGATTTAGTCTCGGAGCTGGCTTAAGTATCTCCAACGAAGACGACTACGATGCTCTTGGTGCGAATCTCTCAGCACGAATTTGGACACCTGATCAAAATACAATATTTAATTTTGGCTTAAGTGTTAGCGCGGACGACATATCGTCTACCAACGACCCCCAACTTGATGAAAGTAAGGATTCTTTAGGGGCTGGAGTTGGAGTAACCCAGATCTTAAACAAAAACTCCCTGCTGCAATCTAACCTAACCTATGCAAATGGCGACGGATACTTAAGCGATCCTTACAAGACCTTCGATTTAAGACCCTCTTCGCGCGATCAGTTTGCTTGGCTAAATCGTTATGTGTTGTATTTTCCAAACTTTGATTCCTCTTTGCATTTGGATTACCGCTATTTTAGAGATACCTGGGGAGTGATAGCACACACCTATGAAGTCGTCTGGCATCGTCCCTTTGGTGAGGTGTGGATGTTCAGCCCACGCGTTCGCTACTACACGCAAGGCCGTTCAGACTTTTACAGTCGTATTTTTCCGCCGGACGAGCCAGGAGTAAACTTTTTTTCTGCAGACTCGCGTTTAGCCGGCTTTGGTGCAATAGGAGCGGGAGTAAGCCTGCGGCGTAACCTAAGTGACAAGATCTGGCTTAATGCTAGTCTTGACTATTACGAGCAACGGGCCAGCCTTAAAAGCTGGTCGGCCGGATCGATCGGCGTTCCCGATTTGCATGCCGTCATTTTAGGCATTGGTTTTAATGTAAAGTTTTAGGGGCCTTTAATCCGATCTTCCCTCTGGGGAAATCGTATATTCACTTGGGCGTTACTGGCTAATGGTTTACTTAGGTTATGAGTGACAACTCGTTGGTCCTAAATCGATGTTTGGAAGCGCTACTTAGACCAATTATGCGCTTTGCGCTTCTGCATGGCCTTCGCCTGCAGGCGCTTATCGAAAGTCTAAAATCTGTACTAATCGAAACTGCTGTTTCTGAACTTGCCTTAAAGGGCGAAGAAATTTCGGTTAGTAGAATAAGTGTGATGACAGGAATTCATCGCGCTGAGGTATCTAGACTTTACCGCTTTAAGGAGGGAAAGGTTAGACAAATCAGTGTTGTCAACCGTGTGATCGACACTTGGCAACAGGATAAACGATTTACGACCAAGTCGGGTGATACGCGAGTTTTGCGACTGGAAGGGATGAACAGTCCCTTTATAAAGTTGGTGCAGAGCGTTTCAACCGCTCTTAATCCATACACAGTATTGTTTGAGCTTGAGCGCAACGGAATCGTGCAAAGAACTAAAAACGGAATTAGGCTATGTAGAAAAGTATACCTTACAAAAGATCTGGAAGAAGGCTACCAGATGCTGGGAGCCGACGTGGCTGACCTAATCTTAGCGGTTGAGGAGAACTTAAGTTCTACAACAGAGATTCCGAATTTCCATTTGACAACTGAATACGACAGCATTCCTTTGCCCCATACAAAAAAGATTAAAGCATGGTTGCTACGCGAAGGATCAATCTTTCATAAAAAGCTCCGGAAGTATTTGGCTCAGTTCGATAGTGAGATTTCCATCGGGGACGCCACTCCGAGCCGACGAGCGCGAGTGGCATTTGGAAGTTTTAGTAGGATTGAAAATTTTGACCATAAATCGTCGAAGAAAGAGGTTTAATGAAAGTGTTTAATAAATTTTGTTTAGCGTTAGGAATGTTCTTGGCCATCGGGCTGCATTCTGGTTGTGCCGGAGGTTCCAGAGGAACAGGGGCGATTGAGATTCGAGGACTCGTGTTGACAACCAATGGAGCCGTACTTCCAGGAGTCAAGGTGAGCGTAAGCCAAACTGGAGATTTCGGAATTAGTGATGAGCTTGGTGAGTTTATATTTAGTACAAGTACTTCTTATTCAGCATTTAGCTTAGAGGTAGAGACCGCTTCCTTTAGCGATTCGATCGAACTAAGCGATCTTCCGCCAAGCTATTCAGCCTTGGCCATTGAAATAGAGGTGGATGAAGAGAGCAGGACGGTTTCACCCCGCAAGATTGAGGTAGATGATGAATCCGATAAACCAGACTCGGAGAATGGATCCGAGGCAGGGGACTCAGACCAAGAAAATGACGACCAGGACGACCCATCGCTCGGAAAACCAGTAGCCACTGCTAGCGCCACCCCAGTGGGACCAGTAGCTACCCCGTCTGACCCCGCCACTCCTAGTCCAAACCCGACAAGTATCCCTACTATCACTCCCACTGCCAACAGTCATGAAGATCACGATGATGAACACGAGCATCCGAGCGATCATGAGGATGGAGAGGATGCTGAAGCGGAGGGTTCAATTTCAGCTCTAAGCTCTGCCAGTATGAAAGTAGAGTCGATAACTTTCGTACTCTCATCCGAGACTGTTTATCTAGACGAGCATGAACAGCACACTACGCTCGCAGAGTTTTCTGTCGGCGCACAAGTTCATGTGCAGGGCACTTGGCAGAACGGTGTGGCATACGCCGAGCGAGTTGAAAAGAAGGATTGAGCACCTTGCATATATTCTAAGTTGGCTCTAGTTGCCTTGGTGTGATAGGGGTGTTACACTTTGAAAAGATGAGATAAGTTGTTAGCCATTGGTCCGTAGGTAAAAGCCCAATTGGCCTATCGCTAACATTTTTATCGGCATTTTCACTTTTTTCGTTGTTTTAGCGCGACGTCGAAAATTGAAATGGTGAAAATCGCAGCTATTCCTTAGCAAATTTGACTTTATTTATTTTGATTGAAGTATGAGCAGCGAATCTGACTACTCGGAGATTGAGCAAGTCTTAGGACATAAGTTTAGGAACGGGAGTTGGCTTGAAGCGGCCTTGACTCATCGTTCGAGTTCGGCGCGCCAAAGTAGCGGGGATTATGAACGCTTGGAGTTTCTTGGTGATGCGGTGATTGACTTGGCGGTGGCTGAGCTTTTGCTTGAACGTTACCCCGATGCGCATGAAGGCGAGCTATCCAAAATGCGTGCCGCCTTGGTGAATACCGGGTCTCTGGCGCAAGTTTGTGAGCGCTTGGGAATTTTTCGGCACATAAAACTTAGCCGCAGCGAGAGTGATAGCGGCGGGGCAAAGCGTCCGGGTATTATGGCCGATGTGCTGGAAGCAACCATTGGCGCGATTTACAAAGACGCCGGATTCGATGCTGCACAAAAGTGTGTAGAGCGCATCCTCAGCGCGGAGGTGGCAAACGTAACTCCGCGTGATCCAAAGACAGA
>CAZJXY010000366.1:0-4355 GCA_964549925.1 uncultured Bdellovibrionales bacterium
TCTGTATCTTCAGCTGATTCGATCAATAACGATTTTTCGGGCTCTACGGCTAACATCGCTCCGGTAGTAACTGGTCTCTCCGAAGTGGTTGCCCTTCAAGGTGCCGCTCAGTTTAGCGTTTCAGTCGTTGATCCGGATAGTAGCTCCGTGTCGGTGCAGCTTGAGGTAGCAGCGCCATCGCGAGTGCTGTTTAATCTGGATCGGCGTCTGCGGCTTACGCATTCCGGAGTGGTTAATATAAACTCTGTTAGCTATCAGTGCTTTTCAGCCTCAGCTGCACGGGCGTTTTGTTTGGATTCATCTGGAATCTTCTGGCGATTGAACAAGGGACGGTTAGCGCGATCTGCTAATCTAGGCGACTTAGGAGTGTTGGCGTATAACTATCCGACACTTCTATCGGAAGCTGCAAATCCGAGACAAGGTATTCCAATCATAACGCCAAATCCTTTGAGCGTTGATACTACGAGTGGATCGGGTGAGTCGGATTTGAGCGTTTCCACTTCGGGGACTGGAGCATACCTGGTATATGCCGAGATAAATGATGGGCATGGAAACGTTGAGGAAACTACCTTTCCGATAATCTCGCGGTAAGCTGGTAGAGCCAAAGGCGTTACGTGTAAATATTTCGATATAAATCCCAAGCCCTAAATCAATCCACGCTAGCCCTAATGGTTTTTGTAATTGCTATACTAAGCCGTCGGTGGTAAGAACTCTGCTGTTATATTTTTCGAGGGTGAAGCCATGAAAGCTAAGATTCTAATTCCAGCGTTGCTCCTTCTTTTAGTGCCAGCATTTCTAACTCTTGGCTGCGGAGGATCCTCAGGCGGCACGGGAGGTGTTCAGTTCTCCGGTACCGTTACTGATGGCGGCAAAGCCTTAGGTGATCCGATTTCCGGCGTAAACGTATGTGCCGGAGGAAGCTGCGATCAGACTGATACTTTCGGTGGTTACGTTTTCACAGTCAAAGACTTTGATGGCGGAGATATTGTTTTTACCTTCGATGGAGACGATTTTTCAGCCACGACAGTAGTTCGGGTTTCCGGTGATGTGGATTCGGTGCAGGTTGAGTTTATCAAAGTTGGCTCAAGCCAAGTAAATACTGGCTCGATTAGTGAAAGTGGGGACAGAGATGACGACGACGACAACTCATCTTCAAGCGGTGATCAAGTGTCCTCCTCCGGTAATTCATCAAGCGGTGACGAGAATGAGGATTCAAGTAGCAGCTCTGGTTCGTCCTCTTCCTCATTCGATGATAACGACGATGATGATGATGATAATAATGATAGTTCCTCTGGCTCGAACTCTAGCTCCGGCGGCTCAGATAGCGACGACGACGATGATGATAATTCCGGGCCGGGGAATGACGATTAGGTAAAATCAAAGCGAGGGTATTGTTCTGACTTGCTAATACCCTCTGGTGCTGATACTCAGCCGTGATGTCAGAAACAGTCTTAGTCACAGGCGGAGGCGGCTTTGTCGGTAAAGCACTATGCTTAAAGCTAATACAGCTTGGGTTCTCAGTTCGCTCGATCTCAAGGGGTGACTACCCGGAGCTTGAGAAGGTGGGGGTGCAGACTTTTAGAGCTGACCTTGGGGCCGATCCATCTACCTATGAGCAGGCTTTCAAAGATCTCAGTTGTGTTTTTCACACCGCAAGCAAAGTTGACATGTGGGGACGCTACGATGACTTTTTTCGTTCTAACGTTGTCGCAACACGAAACATAATCTCAGTTTGTAGGAAGTTTGCGATAAAAAATTTGGTTTATACTAGCTCCCCCAGCGTTGTCGCCGATGGCAGCAGCCATCGAGGATCTGACGAATCTCTTCCATATCCCAAAAGTTACCAGGCTTTTTATCCCGCTACCAAAGCCCTGGCTGAGCAAGAGGTCTTAGCGCAAAACTCTCCCAGCCTCTCCACTATAGCGCTTCGCCCTCACCTAATCTGGGGGCCCGGCGATAGGCACTTGGTTCCGTCGGTGTTGGAAAAGGCGCGTTCAGGGAAGTTGGTTATCGTTGGAGACGGCGAGAATGTGGTTGATCTTTGCTTTATCGAGGAGTGTGTCGACGCTCATATCTTGGCGATGCAAGCCTTAGCGCAGGGCGAGGCCAGTGGTAAGGCCTATTTTATCTCGCAGGGGCAGCCAATCAAGTTATGGGAGTGGGTAAATCGAATTGTCAAACTTTACAGATGCCCTGAGGTCAAGCGAAAACTCCCCACAGCTTTGGCAAACTTCCTAGCGACAATACTTGAAGGCGTGAGCAATCTGATTCCAGGAAAACCTGAGCCGAGACTTACCAGGTTTATGGTGTCACAGATGTCAACTGACCATTGGTTTAGCATCGCTCAAGCAAAGGAACTGCTGGGTTTCACCCCGCATAACTCACTAGATTTGTGTTTTGAAAAACTTAAAGCTTCTATTGAAGCCCACCCAGATCGCTGTTCCACCTGAAAATTATGCCGCTACCATGTGAATGGGTCGAAGTTCCAGTAAACCCTGTTGCAGTTGCCGTGATCGCTAGAGTGACTCCCTGCGAGAGAGTGGCGATTCCGGGTAGTGCGGTGCACCCAGCGTCGGCGCAGCTCAAATACGATTCGGTATCTATGAAGTGAGCCTCTTCGGCTATAGCAACATTTCTCAGATCTACTTTAGCTCTCGTATCAAAGCCCCGTTTCTTATACTCGGCATATTGGGGAATTGCGATCGCAATTAATATTCCGACGATGGCTATAGTCGCAAGTAGTTCTATCAGCGTGAAACCGCCCGCTGCCAATTCTCTGTGCCTCATACCATATTGCCTCCACTTAGTGTTCGGAGGGATTCAGAAAAAGTTTCCGGAGAAAAGCAGAGCCGATTTAAAACTTCTCCAGCGCCTTAGAAGAGGTTTTGGATGGAGGTAAGTGTGCCTTAACGTATTCTTTGCAAGGAGCGGACGTATATCCCTCGGTAAAGCATTTTGCTAAGGAGCTATTCGGATCAAAGGTTAAAAGCGTCTTGCCATGCTCCACACATTCCTCCGGTACGGTTTTTCTATATCCAGCGAAACGAGTCTCACTCAGTACCTGGATCGGGTCTGGACAGGCAAGTAACACGTAGCGCTGGAACACTTCAATCAAACTAGCTTTGTGTTCATCAGAGGGAGAGCCTTGGTATTTCAGCATGGTAGCTTGAAGCTCTTGTACTGCCGGCGTAAGCTTGTCCATATCTGGGATAAACGGCGGAGGCTGTCCCGACTGCATATATTCAATGTTCGCCGGGTTTGGGACAATCGTTTGCTGGGGCATCGAAAGATATTTTTCTAACGCGTCGATTGAATTTTCTGGCGCATGATCATCAAAAATTCCGGACTGAGCGTTGCGGCATTTTTTCGAAATCGAACCCTCTTTGAGGCAGATTGCTATCGAGTCCTTTTCATCGACTTCAAGCAATCCCTTGAGGAACTCCAAACAATCCGTTTCAAAGGTCAGCTTACGCTGCTCGAGAGGAGTTCTGGGGTCTCCAGCCATGCAATCTTGATTAAGTAGTCGATGATAAATTTCGACCAGTTTCTGCTTGTTCTGAGGAGATTTTACTAGTCCATAGCTGGCCACAGCCATCTCCAATTCAAGTAATTGGACGTCTCTTGGCGGCGGCTTCGATTGAGCATCGGCGCCAGACACTGACAAGATCATGAAAAGTACGAAAACCGCTACGGCAAGATGATGCATATATCTGTTATGGTAACAAACTCGCTCCGATAGCGCATCATGGACTTATGCTCTAATATTTATGAGTTATCCCAGAAATGTGCTGCTATCCAGCTAACGCTATCGTTTGTTGAATAAGCTCACTAGTTTGCCTGAGGGCCTGGGAGTTGGCCTGATATCCTCTCTGGAACAATATCATCTCAGAGAACTCGGTGGCTATATCGACCGTTGACCGCTCCAGAGAGAAACCTCTGAGGGCTCCCGTTCCCCCGCTTCCTGCTGCTGAAAGCGTTGGATCTCCAGTGATGGTAGTGGGCCGTAGCATGTTGTCTCCGGCTTTATCTAGACCGTCCACATTTGGAAATTTGGCTAGCGCTACAGTAGCGATAGTTACGTTCTGGCCGTTAGTCAGCTTCGCTACAATCTCTCCGTCTGGCAAAAATTCATACCCGCTAATGCTTCCGATAGCTGTGCCGTTATCGACAACGGAGTTTAACGAGGAAGCGCTGGCAGTTTGCGTAAAGTCTGAGAGATCAACGGTAAAATTGCCAGCCGCCGCTCCGTTTGAATAGTTAGGCGAAAGTGTCATTATCGCAGCGGCTTGATTTGCATCGTCTATTCCGCCTGAGGTATTAAAATTTAAGCTAGCCGTTGCTCCCAATTGCACCGG
>CAZJXY010000367.1:0-4336 GCA_964549925.1 uncultured Bdellovibrionales bacterium
AAACTCATAAACAATTATTAAACGAAGTCTGGGGTGCAGCTTACATCGGCTAAAATCATTACTTGCGGATTTTCATGAAAGCCCTTAGACAGAAACTTGAAAACGACCTAATTCGACCGCGCATGCTGGTAACCGAAAGCGGAGTTGGTTATAGACTGGTGACTGAATAAGATGAAGTACCTTATCCATGCATTTGGAGTTTATTGCGTAATCCTAACTCCCAGTAAACCACCTTGCTCGAATACCTCAACCCGCGGAGGTGTAATCTTATCAGTACACACTCTAATGCCGAGTCTAGGAAGCGCATCATTAAGGTGCACTTTTAAGTCCAGCGCCGGTTGAACGTTTAACTCAATATAACCTCTTGTTGCTACAACAATTGGAGCATCAGGTTGCCAGAAGCGCCAAAAGTTCGGCTTGCCTTGTAAATTCGGAGGATAGGCTTTGGTTGGTAGTCCAGTTAATGGATTAATGTCCAAGGGATCAATTAGCGCCGGCAACGCCAGGGGTATGCTAATTGGCACATGCTGTCCCTTGTAGCTGATGCCATGCTGGTCTTCGACAAGTTGAGGATGATTAATTAGGCTTTTCGAATCAAGAATTACAGAATCTAACATCTCAACAAAATCAGACGATTCAAGGTGAGCGCTGAGTTGCGCGTCCCGGACTTTATGAACTTCCTCCCGCACCTGCCAATACTCCGGTAAACTAAGCATTGAAAGTCCCAGATATTCCACCAGGCGCTTGGCCTCATTGTAAGTAATAAGCGTAACTCTATCTTTGCGGTCAGGCTCGATTTCAATTCCTAATGCAGTTAACGCACCGGCGACATTACGATCTAATTGAAGAAATTCTCGCGCCACATACCGGCTCAAAGCCGGAGAGTAATAAAAACGATTGAAGCTGGCTACTATTTCTCCTAAGATCGGAGCTACAACCTTACGTGATAGTTGGTCGCCCACTCCATAATAATCAATGCTGTTTTCATTAACTTCAAGTTTTACATCCGCGCCTAAATGATGCTTTATAATCTGAACGCAGGCGCTACGCAGCGCTTCACGAAACTCCGGAATAACCCAATCATTAAAGCATAAGTACATTCGTTCTCGTCTTACACTTTCGTTGTCATTTTCATAGTCCACAACTTTTATCAGCGTCAGCGGGAAATTCTTGGCTTTGTTGTTGCGCTCGGCTTCCGCTACCAGCTCCTTTAACACCTGCGCTTTTAATTCTTCGCCATGTGATCCAAACATGCCCTTTACTTTGGCCACGGCAAAGCCAAAAAGACCCCAATCTTCCTTGTAGTCGCGGGCAAAGAGCCGCTTCGCATCGTCGGTATTAAGCAAATAACTCATCGCTCCCTGATATAAAGCGCTTTCATTTTGCTCTTTAGATCGTAGCTTTAATTCCTCCATAATTAAGTCGTCACGATAAGTCATTTTTCGCGGTCCACGATTTTCCGTATCCATCAAGGTCGCGCCAAGAAGGATGCGGGCGCAGTGCTGATCCGGAATAAGACCGTGCGCATAGAGTTTTTGGGTGATAAGTGCGGCGCATGAACCAACCATCTCCCAAGTTAGCGGTAGATCCTGTGCGAGCGCGGCATCCGAAAGAATATGATGATCAACTATCTTTTCGACAAAGCGCTGAAACTCACTGCGACTATGGTCAACCAACAACCACCGACTGGAGCCAACATTGCAAGCTTCTTTATATAAGGAGTCATCCCAACGCATGATTGAGTCAGCAATTTCCTGGCCGAGTAAAGCTTGGATTTCATCCGGCATACGATCTGCCTGTAAAATTGGAGCAAAACAGGTATGCGGGGACACTATCTGATTTCTAAATGCTTCAAAGACACAACTAATAACTGTATCTGTATCCGGATTTTGATGCCCAATCACAAAAACTATTGGTTGATCTTTATCCATTGCCTCGCGCAAGGCTGTTTTTCTAGCGCAAAGAAAGTCATTAAGTGCCTCATAATTTAAGGACTGATTTGCCGGCATAAATTTCATGCTTACATTCTGCAATAGACTAAGGCTTTGTTCGTCTTGACGCGACAAAGCTTGCAAGCGCAACAGCCCCAATAAGTCAATGCAGAGTTCCTTAACCTTAAGCCCCTTTATTTCTTTCGTTGTGGACAACTCTTCAGCATAGGTCATTACAAAATTCACTACATCATGGCGCTTATCATAAACCAAACCGTGAGCAGCTTCGTTTCTTACTCCAGGCTGGCTAGCATAGATAGTGCCGTATAGCTCAGCGAGCTTTAGCCCCTCTGAAAGAAGATCTGGCGACAGCCCGGAATTGGGCAAACTAGTTCTACACTGGCGAAGCAGAAGCTTGGGCGACCGAACTGTGACCGGTATGTCGAGATCAAATGAAGGTGTACCCGAGGAAATAACCGAACCGCGCACGGCGCCAACCGCTTCATCGATCTTAAAGGTTGACCAATATTTGAAAATTCCTCTAGACCACAACTTGCTCCCTTTGTCGCAAGTTAAGTCGACCTGAACCGGCATACTTGTGTTGGGATCAATATTGTCCGCGGGTTTAAACCATCCTGGGCGCCCTTCCACTTGCGAAATCACTTGCGCCTTGCCCTGAATAGCAGCTGAATCGCCGCTATATTCTAGCTTTGGCTGATGATACATTAGCAGTTTTCCGTCCGCTGGCTTGATAAATACTGTATTAAGCCACTCAGTGAAGTCGGAACTTGTTAGTGAATCTAGTAATCTTTTATTTCCGGATTGAATCGCTTCATCATACAGAGTCCAGTACTCTCGAGCATCTAAAGATCTTCCTCCAATCTGCTGCAAGAGTTTTTGCCCATCTATAAGTGAGATGTTGCATATTTCGCCGCGATCGTTCCAAGAGAGCGCTATGCCAAGTTGTTTTGCCGCGCTCAGAACTTGGTGATCAACCTTGAGAGGCTCAAAGGCCACATACATTTGAAGTTTGGAAGAGAAGTAGTAAGGCTCACTGGCAGCATCATGATTTATGCCTACTCCAAGAGCTCCCACTGCTAAGAGTGGATGTGCTCCCTTGAAGTCCTTTTGTGGTTCAACGTTCGTCATCTATTGTGACACCTTGATATACAACTTTAACAATATCAGTCTATTTAAGTTCTTAGTCAAAAACCTAAAATCAATGATTTCATTACTTAACAAATTCTTTATTCTTCTTGGTGTCTTCCCTTGTTACCGAATAAGGAATTTACCTGTGTTAAAGGCGAGCGACACTATAGAGCCCGATTGGTTTTTTCTTTAGAATGGTGTGATTTGTTTCAGGTGAGAATCATTCTATCTAAACAACGATCTTAGTCAAAACGTGAATATATTCGGCTAATGTGGTATCATTGGAGGGAGGTAGTTGTTGAATGCGAGGTTCGAGGTTTTTAAATGGCAGATGATTCTGGCGAAACGGTCGCTGCATACAAAAAGAGAATCCTTGGTTACGTGGCTGGTGCAGATCCTCTCGTTCTCCAGGCCAAAGCCGCTGATACACTGGCTTCACTTATAGCAGGTCTTTCGGACGAAGAGCTCGGGCGACGGCCTGCGCCGTCCAAATGGAGCATTCGAGAGATTGTTGCGCATCTGGCCGACGATGAACTGGTGGGCGCCTATAGAATTCGCCTAATTCTTTCTTCACCGGGTACGGCAATTCAAGCTTTCGATCAGGATATTTGGGCACGCACAGGAAGGTACAGCACATCCGATGTCAATGAATCGCTCGCATTATATCGAATCTTGCGGCAGCAAAATCTAAAACTGCTGCATTCGCTAAACACCGAAGAGTGGGGGATGTTCGGAGTTCATGCCGAGCGCGGCATAGAGTCGCTGCGCGACATCGCCATGTACTTCGCGGGTCATGATATCAACCACTTTCGCCAGATTGAATCCGTTTTGAGTACGTTAAAGCCCGAGCTGTCGTCCCGCGCTGCCTCTTGAAATCAGCGCTAAATATTTTAACCCATGACCGATTCACCTTTTTGAGTTAGACTCTGGTAAACGTCTGGTTAGATGGAGGCTCTTTGGGAGGAATTTACTTGTCTCAGAGAACACACCTGATCTCCAGGAGTTTCATGCTTCTTTTTCTAAACGCACTAAAATGCTCACAAGTTCTATAAGTATAGCTGAATGAATGTGTTAAGAAAGATTAGCTTATACGGATATGATAGGCTCTTGGTGAGGACCATGAAGTAATAGCATCGAGTACCCGCTCGACTGAGAGGCGACAAGCCCCAAACCATAAACCTCAAATAAAAGTGATATGTCGCTAGAGGCCCAGAATACGGGCAGCATGTTACTCACAAGTAAATATTCGTTATTGG
>CAZJXY010000368.1:0-4310 GCA_964549925.1 uncultured Bdellovibrionales bacterium
CAAGAGATTGCGGATCATTTATAACGCCTTTGAAAAGAGCGATCGCCCATCGCCGCTGAGCTCTCCGATTACCGCCAAGTTCAAAGTTGTGACTGCAGCTAGACTTGTTACTTGGAAAGGCATCGACCAGTTGATCGAAGCAATTCAGCCGTTTTCTGAAGCCGGCCTGGTCGTAATAGGAGATGGTCCTGAGAGAGAAAAACTTGAGATGTTGGTTTTGACGCTTGGGATGACCGAGAGAGTCTACTTTGCGGGACAACGTAGTAAACCAGAGATGTTATCTTTAATGAGCGGATGCGATATCTTTGTGATTAACTCCTCATACGAGGGGTTGCCGCATATTGTTTTAGAGGCGATGGACCTTGGCCTTCCTGTGATCGCATCAAATATCGGTGGAAATACAGAAGTTATCGTTAATGGTCAGTCGGGGCTACTAGTGGAGGTAAACAATCCTCAGGAATTAAATCGAGCACTCGGCCAACTTATGAACTCTTCCGATCTTAGACAAAAGATGATCGAAGGAGCACGATCGGTGCTTTCGCGATTCGATTACTCAACCATGATTTCGGAAACCGAAAGAGCGCTACAACAAGTTATGGTCAGCTCCGATGGTGGTATGTCGGGCTTAGTCGATGTGAGTTGAGATGAACCAAGGCATCGAAAGGAAACGACCTGAACTTTTTCCGGTCTGCTTTATAGGAAGTGCACGCTATAGCAAACCACTTAACCAAACCGATAAGAGGAAATTCGAGATGCTTTCAAATCTCGGTCCGATGTTTGTAATCGGATTTTCAAACAAACTTCGTTTCCAGGTCTTCTTTGAACACGCCACGTTTTATCTTACCCCGCTCTTCCCTTTTCCAATCTTGCGGCAACTCTCTGTTTTTCTGGGGTGGCCATTTATCGCCCTTTGGTGTGTCTTTCGGCATAAGGTTACCTGTTTGGTATGTCAGAGTCCATATGAGGGGTTTGTAGGCAGTATGGTGAAGAAGGTTGCTCGTTTCTTCGGACGAAAGATTGCGCTGATCGTTGAGAGCCATGGTGATTTCGAAAAGTCAATGTTCTTACATCGGCAGGTTTACTTTTCCGCTGCCTATAAATGGCTGATGCAGCTAGCCGCGAAACATGCCTTACGAAACAGCGACTCGTGTCGGGCGATTTCAAATGCAACAAAAGATCAACTTAAGGTGTGGGGATGCCACAATGAAGTCGTGCAGTTTCCCGCGTGGACTGATATCGACCTTTTTGTTGAGGCCGGTTCCGATACAAAGGTCAGAAGTTCCCCTCAAGTGTTATTTGCGGGAGTGCTCACGCCTATAAAGGGAACTCACCATCTAATTCGGGCCTTCGCTGCCGCGTCTTCCAACTATCCTAGCGCCGAATTGATCATAGTAGGGAGAGCGGAGAATCGGGGTTACGTGGATGAACTGGATCGGCTGGTGAAGCAACTCAATCTCACTTCACGGGTGAGGTTCATCGGCGAAGTAAGTCAATCTGAGCTTGCCCGACTTATGGCCGAAGCGGATCTTTTTGTACTTCCCAGCCTTTCAGAGGGATTGGGACGTGTAATTTTTGAGGCTATGGCTTCCGGCAAGCCTGTGATTTCAAGTAAGGTTGGGGGAATTCCGGATATTGTGGAAGATGGCGTTACTGGTTTTCTCGTGCCGCCTGGCGATGAAGAAGGTTTGGCTGAGAGATTGAATTGGGCGCTTGGCCACCCCGAGAAGCTTAAGGATATGGGACTGCAGGCCAGAGCTCGGGTATCGAGTATCTTTTCAACCCAGAGGTATGTGGATAGTTATCGGCAGTTATTCCAGTTAGCGATGCGAGGATAAATCTGAGGCGTCTTTTGAGCTTTGCAAAAAACCTCTGTTCTCATCCGATCTTTCGGAACGCCGGGATTTTAGCCATCTCTCAATATATCGGGGCCGCGATCAATTTTATCAGTACCATTATCGCAGCGCGCTTCCTTGGCGCAACGGATTTTGGATCAGCTTCAATGGTGATTGCGTTTCCTTCGTTTATGATTGCCTTCTTAAGTGTCAAATCTGTCTCGATAACCACCCGATATATCTCGGGCTATAAGTCAGTTGATCAGAAGAAAGTCTTGGCCTTGTGCAAGCTTGGGTATCTCTTGGACTTAGGCATTTCATTGGTCACAATCGCACTCGTGATCGTATGTGGGTGGGCGCTAGGCGGGTATCTTGGGCTGGAGAGGTTCTACTGGTTAATGGTAGTTTACTCTCTCTCCTTCCCGCTCAATTCCCTGGTTAATACCAGCCGAGCGGTGATCACATCCTGGAATAAGTTTCCTGCGCTCGCTGCATTAGTTATCACGGAAAAAGTTGTTACGTTGGTCTGTGTCAGTACTGCCTTGGCTCTCGGCTACGGCATTTCAGGATTTGTGATCGCTCTAGCGAGTAGTTACGCGATTACGGGTGTGATGATGGCAGCGTATACTTGCACTCTTTTGAGGGCATCTGGCTACACCTGGTGGTGGAGGGCAGATCTTCGTAATATTGGAGAAAGTAAGACAGAGTTTTTCCAATTCCTCGGTTGGGAATATCTATACGTGACCTTGACTGGTTCGATTAGCCAAGTTCCGGTGTTACTGCTTGGTCGGTTTGGAGACACGGAACAGGCAGGTTTTTATCGCTTGGCATATAGCCTTATGACTACTTGTGCATACATCCCTAACGCGATTAATCGGGTAATTTACCCCTCAATTTCAAAGGAATGGATTCAAGGCGGTAAGAAATTCTTTAAGCGCTTTGTCTCGTGGTCAGTCAAGATTGGCCTGCCGATAGCCGTGGGAATGGTCGGAATACAGCTAATTTTACCTACTCTGATTTTAGCAGTTTTTGGTCCGAGTTACGCGCCAATGACGCTTGGCGCTCAGATAATTTTGTTTTGCGTATGTGTAAACTCGATCTTTTTTTGGCTTCCAGCTTCCTACTACGCCTTCGGAGAGATTTCCTTGTGGGTTAAAGGAACGCTGATTCATGTCCTACTCTTCTTATCTATCTCAACCTATATAATTAAAGATTGGCAATTTCTTGGAGTGGCAACCGTGCTAACGGGATCTCAGGTAATACTGTCTTTTGTTATGGCTGGTATCATGCTACGAAAGACCAACAAAATCGAGTACTCGCTAAAATCAAAAGAAGCGGAGAGCAACCTCGAATTTGTATCTTCTACTGATAGTAAGGAAGACATTGTTAATAACATCTAAGTACAAGCTGGTAGCGGAGGCTTTACTTCCGGAAGTAAAGACGGTTTTGGATGTCGGATGCCGGGACGGAATACTAAAGAGTCATATCCCTTCAAATTTAAAGTATACTGGTATCGACATATGTGACGGCCCGATGGTTAACAAGGTTTGTGACGTTGAAAAGGGCATTCCTTTCGAGGATTCATCATTTGATACAGTTGTGGCTCTCGATCTACTTGAGCATACAAACAATATTTTTTTTGTATTCGATGAGTTAGTTCGAGTCGCTCGAAAGCAAGTCATTATTATTCTGCCTAATATTTACCACTGGAGATTGCGGGTAAGGTTTCTGTTCGGGTTCGAAATGGGAAAGTACATACTTCCGAAGGAACCAATAGTAGATCGACATCGTTGGCTGACCTCCTATAACAGCATCGAGAGGTTTTCTAAACATATGGCGCAGAAGTTCTCTTTGCGGCTTCAGTCCAAGGTCATTTATGGTGGTCGAAGGACGATTTTGATAGACCGGACATTAAGTCTATTCTCAAAGAACCTAGGGGCGTGGGCTGGTATGTTTATTTTTGAGAGAGTCGGAGCCAATAAACCGTCGACAGATTTCCATGCGTGATTATGAAGTTTCTGTTTCTATGCTCAGAGATTCTTAGGGGGGAGAGCCCAATCAGAAGTTATCTAAATTTGCGTCTTCGGGCGGAGTATCTTAGGGGGAGAATTCTAGATCTCGGATCGGGAGGAATTGATCGCTATAGCAGGTTCATTCCCAGAGCCTCCGACTCAACTTACGAGCTTCTGGATGCGAAAGATGGGTCGAATGTTGATTTTGACCAGGACAGTATCCCTAGAGAGCGCGATGCCTATGACGCGGTGTTGTTGTTTAATGTGCTTGAGCATATTTACAACTATTCGCACTTGCTCCGCGAAGTGCGTCGCATAAAGAAAGATAGCGGAGTTTTATTGGGGTTTGTCCCATTTCTTATGTGGTACCATGCCGACCCGCACGACTATTTTATATATACGGATGAAGCAATTCTTAGAATACTTTCCGAAAATGGTTTCTCGGAGAGTAGCGTTGAACCAGTCT